>CBDUUO010000333.1:0-4348 GCA_965370395.1 uncultured bacterium | reverse complement strand
TCCTTGACCTTGGGATCAACCCGGAGATCGGAAGCCAAACCTTCGAGCACGATTTCTCCGGTCTCGAGAACAAAGGCGTGGTCGGCAACATTCAGGGCAGTCTTGGCGTTTTGTTCAACCAGCAAGATGGTGGTGCCTGATTCGTTGAGCTTTTTGATGACCTCAAATATTTCCCGCACAATAAGCGGCGCAAGGCCCATGGAGGGTTCGTCTAATAATAGAAGCTCGGGTCGGCCCATCAGCGCCCGGGCAATGGCCAGCATTTGCTGCTCGCCTCCGGATAGGGTGCCCGCAATCTGCTTGACCCGTCGTTTGAGGATGGGGAACAGCTTATATACTTCGTTCATTCGCTCCGCAATTTCTGCCCGGTTGCGACGTTTAAAATAGAGATAAGCACCTAGATTAATGTTATCCTGAACGGTAAGATGGGCAAAAATCTGCCTGCCTTCCGGTACCTGGGAGATACCCAGGGCCACAATTTTATTGGCCGCATGGCCGGAAATGTCCTGATCTTTATAAGCAATACGGCCCTGCTGAGTCTTGATGAGCCCGGAGATGGCCTTTAGGAGTGTGGACTTACCGGCACCGTTGGCGCCAATGATGGAGACAATTTCGCCTTCAGGCACCTCGATAGAAACGCCTTTTAGGGCAGGTATGGTATCATAATATGTGCGCAGATTTTCAATCTTAAGCATTGTTTTCCTCGCCACCACCCAGATAGGCCTCAATCACTTTGGGATTATTCTGGATTTCCAGCGGCGGACCTTCAGCAATCTTTTCCCCGTAATTTAAAACCATAATATCATCGGAAATATCCATAACAACTTTCATGTCATGTTCGACCAGCAATACCGTAATGCCCCGATCTTTGATGCGCCGGATCAAATCGGCTGCTGCTTGAGTTTCGGTTTCATTCAGGCCGGACGCTGGTTCATCCAGACAGACCAGTTCCGGTTCCGTGGCCAGTGCACGTCCGATTTCCAGCATTTTCCTTTCCCCCAGGGGCAGACTATCAGCGGATTCGTTATATTTATCGGCGATGCCGATAAACTCCAGAATATCCATTGCTTTAGAACGCATTTGTTCCTCTTTGCGCTTGACCTGCGGCAATCGCAGACCGGAAGCAATAAACGAGGATTTTATGCGGGTGTGGCAACCCACCATTACGTTTTCCAGAACCGTCATATTGGTAAACAGTTCGACGGTCTGAAAAGTGCGGGATATTCCCAATTTAGCAATTTCATGGGCCTTGAGGTTTTCGATGGATTTACCGTTAAAGCGGACGGCACCCTCGGTGGGCGAAAAGCTCCCGGTAATCACGTTAAACAAAGTGGTTTTGCCGGCGCCATTGGGGCCGATAATGGCCTTGATCATTCCCTTTTTAACCTGAAAATTCAGGTTAATCAGGGCCATTAAGCCCCCAAAGGCCATGATAACCTCTGACACCTCAAGAATATCTTCTGCGCGATTCTCGTTCACCAGAATTCCTATCTCCTCAACCAGCCTTTTACAATGTGCGGCACTCCTGCGAGCCCGTGTGGTAAAAATATGATGACCAAAAGTAGAATGATACCATAGACAATCACATCAAATTCTCCAAAAAAATGCAGCCATTCGAAACTTAAAAAAGTGATTAAAAACGCGCCGATAATAGCTCCCCAAATGTCATGCATGCCGCCCAGAGCGATCATAATCAGCAGCTTTATCGAAAAGAAAAGATCAAAAGTGGTGGGATTGATAAAGTTAAGACGATGGGCATAGAGGCTCCCGGCCAACGAGGCCAAAATGGCCGAATAGACAAAAACCATTATCTTAAACCGTGAAACATCGATCCCCATGGCATTGGAAGCCGCTTCGCTCGCGTGGATAGCTCTTAACGCCCGTCCCGAGCGAGACTGAATGACATTAATTGTAAATATAAAGGCGGCATATACAAAAAACCAAACCAGATAATAGTATTTTTCGGTGGTATCAAAATTAAATCCAAATACACTTAAGCCCGGAATACCGCTCATCCCGTCGGGGCCTCCGGTCCACTCTACTTCTTCATTGAAGATAATAAACACAATGATCCCGAAGGCCAGCGTTGCCATGGCCAGATAGTGTCCTCTGAGTTTCAAGGAGGGCACGCCCACCATTATTGCCACGATCGCAGCGACAATCATGCCAATTATCATACAGAACCAGGGGTTCAGACCGTAAGTGGCTGTCAGAATAGCGGATACATAAGCCCCGATACCGTAAAAAGCGGCCTGGCCAAGCGATATCTGTCCGGTGTAACCCAACAACAGGCTAAGACCCATGGTCATCAGACAATAAATCCCGGCAAAAATCAAGAGATCGGGATAATGTCCAATCCCTGGAATTACGCGTGCAATCCACGGAAAAACAATGATGAACAGTGCAAAAAAGGTTATCGGTAATTTGCCAATCCTTAGCATATTTAAAACCTTTTGAACTTACTGACCTCAACGCTTCCCAGCAGTCCGCTGGGTCTTATGAACAAAACGGCCAAAAGCACAATCAAAGCAAAAGCATCTTTGTACCCTGAATGGACAAGGCCGGCCCCAAACGATTCAATCGTACCCAGGATCAATCCCCCCAGAATGGCACCCGGAAAACTACCCAGACCTCCCAGGACAACGGCACCAAATCCCTTTATAGCCAGCATGGCACCGCGGTCATATTCCATCAAAGAGATCGGAGTTACGGTGATTCCAGCTACAGCACCGATAGCGGCTGAGAGCGAAAAGGATAATAAAATCATATGCTTAACGTTGATGCCGACCAGGCTGGCGGCATCGGGATTTTCTGCACAGGCGCTCATGGCTTTGCCGATGATGGTCTTTTCGAAAAAGAATGTTAATAAAATAACGATAATAATTAAGAAACCACCGACCCAGAAATATTGAGGCTGAATTACGGCCCCCATGAGATGGATTGGATTTCGCCCTGAAAAGGCGGGAAGATCAAAGGGGTCTTTGCCCCAGATAAACATGGCAATGCCTTTAATGATAATAGAGGCGGCAATGGTTGCGATAATCAGCGTCAGAACCGATGGCTGACGAATGGGCCTGATGGCTAAACGATCCAGCAGCATACCCGCTAAAGTGACAAGGATGATGGTTAGCGGGAATGCCGCCAATAGAGGCAACCCGGCTGCAACATGTAAAAAAACCATGATCAAGCCGCCCAGCATAACAAATTCACCCTGGGCGAAATTGATGATTTCGGTCACATTGTAGATAATATTAAAACCAATGGCCACCATGGCATAAATGCTGCCAACCGTTAGGCCGGTGATCAGGTATTGCAAAAGCTGGCTTGCAAAGGTAATTTTTTCCATGGGTCGATGCTTCATAAAAAGCGAGGGTGGTGAAAACACCACCCTCACGGGAGTTTTATGTTTAAAAAAATTGGATCACCCGCCCAGGGCCCAGTCTCCATCTTTAACGATGACCATGTTAAAGGCCTCCTTGCTCAGGCCGATGTGATCCTTCGGCGAATAATTAAAGACGCCATGCTGACCAATAAAACCCGCCGTATTATTTTCCAAGTAGTCCCGGATGGCTGCCCGGTCACAACCGACGGCCCCGAGGGCCTGTACTACCATATGCAGCGCATCCCAGGCATGCCCGCCAAATGAGCTCAGAGGTTCATTATATTTGGCCATGTAATTTTTCTGGTACTGCATTGCAACCTTCTTTTGCGCATGATAATCCGACAATAACTCAGCTACGTTCATTGAGCCGAGCGGGGTGTAGACTCCCTCTGCCGCACCGGCGGCCAGCTCGATATTTTTGCGGCTGCCGAATCCATGGCTTTGATAAAACGCAATTTTGGTCATCCCCAGGTCTTTCCAGTTACGCAGAACCACAACCTGGGTGGGACCGACAGACCAGTTGACAATCGCCTGGGGGCCGACACCCTTTATTTTGGTCAACTGGGCGGTCATATCGGTGTCTTTGGGGCCATAGGACTCGTCTGCAACAATGTTCATACCATACTTGGGTGCCAGCTTGACCAGTTCACCATGTCCGCTTTTGCCGAAGCCAGAGGTAACGCTCATAATGGCGATTTTATTAATCCCACGCTTTTTGAGGTGGGTGTAAATGGCTTCCACCGCCATGGTGTCGGTCTGAGGTGTCTTAAATACCCATTGACGCGGCTTATTGGCCTTGTCATCCCAGGTAATTTTATAACTGGCAGCGCAGGAAACCAGCGGTGTTTTGTATTGCGCCGCCAGGGGCACAACCGCCATGGAAGTTCCGCTCAAAGAGGGGCCGATTACAGCGCAGACCTTATCCTGGGTGATCAGTTTTTTGACAGCCAAATTTGCCTTGGTGGC
>CBDUUO010000332.1:0-4365 GCA_965370395.1 uncultured bacterium | reverse complement strand
ACCACAAAACCGGCATTGGGTCTTTTAATCAGAAACTGGACTTTGTCGCCTTTTTCAACTTCAGCGCGCAGTTCCGGCACGCTGGTAACCGGTTTTCGATTCACCTCTTTAACCAGGTCACCCTGCCGAACGCCGGCTTCGGCTGCTTTGCTGCCGGGTTCAACGCCGACAACCAGTACGCCTTTTTCGGTTTCCGGATGACCGAATCGCCTGGCCGTTTCCGGTGTGGCCTCTGCAATCCGAATACCTAACTCTTCGCTATCTTCCGACTTCCGCTGGGCCAATGGTCCGGAATCACCACGTTTGGTGATTTTGACATTTACCGTTTTCTCCTTTCCATCCCTCAGGAGCGTTACGGTCGTCTTTTTGCCCACCTCCAAACCGGCAATCGTTTTGGTCAGATCGCGACTGGAGCGGATGGATTTGCCGTCGACTTCAACAATAACGTCATTGGCTTTAATACCGGCTTTATCAGCAGGGTCGCCTTCAAAAACCTGAGCCACCAGAACACCTTTTTTGTCTTTGATTCCGTAATATTCGGCTAACTCCGCAGTAAGGTCCTGAATGCTGACTCCCAGCCAGCCGCGGGTGACGGAACCATCTGCCTGGAGCTGCCTAACAATGTCCTGGGCCAGGTTAACGGGTATGGCAAAACCGATGCCCTGGCCGTTGGCCACGATGGCGGTGTTGATACCGACGACCTCGCCGTTCATATTCAAAAGCGGTCCGCCGCTGTTTCCGGGATTAATGGACGCATCGGTCTGGATGAAATCGTCATAGGGTCCGGAACCGAGCGCGCGGCCTTTGGCGCTGACGATCCCGGCGGTTACCGTCTGCTCAAGCCCGAAGGGGCTGCCAACGGCCATCACCCAGCTGCCCACTGAAAGCTCATCCGAATCTCCCAGTTTCAGCGCAACCAGGTCCGAAGCATCCTTTATGCGGATAAGCGCCAGATCCGTATTGGGATCGCGGCCCACCAGTTCCGCTTCAAATTCCCTTTCATCAGCCAGTTTGACCTTAATCTGATCGGCATTTTCGATCACATGGTTGTTGGTGACGATATAGCCGGCCTTGTCTATGATAAACCCGGAACCCAGGCTTCGCTGTTTGAAATCCCGCGAGGGTCCTTCCTCATGACGTGGTCCGAAATAATCATGGGGGCGGTTCGGGTCACCAAAGGGGTTCTTCTGTCCGAATGGATTCCCGAAGAAATGACGAAAAACAGGCCCGCCGCCCTTAACGGTCTTGACGGTTCGGATATTGACCACGCCGTCACGAACTTTTTGGGCAAGTTCACTAAAATTGACCGGAACCATCAGGGTCTGGGACTCAACTTCAGGCGTATTTTTTGCCACGGTTTCCTTCTCGAGACCATATCCCCAGATGAATCCGGCCATTACCAAAATCATAATTCCGAAAATTAATTTTCTGGTCGGTTTTCTTTTCATGATTTATACCTCCTTATGATTGACTAAGACGGACATACTGCAATATTTATTGATCCAAATTAGTACAAGAAGATGGCCGCAACATGACCTGAAAATGACCAAAATGTTAGATAATGAAAAGCCTTGACAAGTTAGAGTTTACGTATAAAATATGCGTAAATCGATAAGGAGAATGACCATGAAGATTGCAACGGTTGGAGAAGTCCAAAAAAACTTTGGCAAAATTCTAAGAGACATAAAAAGCGGAGAAGTAATAACGGTTACGAAAAGAGGTAAGCCTGTAGCTAAAATAACCGCTTTAGGGCCCAAGGCCGAAATAGCTTGGCCCGATTTCTACGGTGAAGCCATTGAGCTAAAAGGAAAACCCGTAAGCGAACTCGTTATTGAAAGCAGAAAGGACCGGTTTTAATTGCTTTACGTAGATACCAGTATCATCGTCAAGCTGTATATCAAAGAAGCCTATTCTCTAGAAGCCTCAAATTGGTTGAAAAAGAACAATGAACCCATACCTTTGACCGGTTTTCATGAGTTAGAATTTACCAATGCCCTTTATTTAAAACAATTCAGATCGGAGATTAACTTTGATGAGCGCCGTCTTATCCTGTCAAAGTTCGATGAACACGAAAAAAAGGGCGTTTTTTATCGGCCTGGGTTGGATTGGCCTGAAATATTTTTTAAGGCCATGGATTTATCAAAAAAACACACCGCTGACATAGGATCAAGAACGCTGGATATTCTTCATGTTGCCTCGGCATTATCAATCAGAGCAGAAAGGTTTCTGACATTTGATGACAGACAATCCGAACTGGCTTCAATCGCCGGGTTAAAAATTGTAAAAATAACGCCCTATTGACCTGCAAGAGGCAGCGTCACCTTGAACGTGCTGCCCCGGTTTGGCCCACCGGCAACCGTGATATCGCCGCCATGGGCCCGGGCAATGGCCCTGACGAAGCTCAGACCCAGACCGATGCCGGCCTCTGAACGACTGGGATCACAGCGATAAAAACGCTCAAAAACACGGGGCATATCTTTTTCGGAAATGCCGATACCGGTATCTTGGACCGCAATGGCAACCGCATCATGGTTTACGGTGTTGACTGTCACTTCAATGCTTCCGCCGGCGGGCGTGTACTTTATGGCATTATCGACCAGATTGGCGATCATTCTTTGAATCAGTCGATTATCGCCGGAAATGCTGAAACTACCGGGAACATCACAAACCAGTCTTAAATCTTTATCTTCTGCCGGCGACTGGAACAGTTCACAGGCATCGCGCACCACTGCGCCAATGTCCAGGTCTTTGGCATCGAGTTTGTTGACACCGGCTTCGGTCTTGGAAATAACCAGCATGGTGTTGATCATATCCAGCAGCCGGTCACACTCTTCGACGGTGCTGGCGGCCATGTTTTCATATTCTTTTTCAGAGGCACCGGTGGTCAGGGAAACTTCGGAGATCCCCCGGATACGCGTGATCGGACTTTTAAGATCATGGGCAATGTTGTCGCTCATTTCCCTGATACCGGTGACCAGGGTTTGAATACGGTCCAGCATCTGGTTAAACGTGATGGCCAGCTGATCGATCTCGTCCTGGTATTTTTTCACCGGTACCCGCTCCTTGAGGCTGCCCTCCGATATTTGCCGGGCGGTCCGGGTAACCGCTGCAACACCCGCCAGGGCCCTTCGGGCCATAAACCATCCGATAATGGCGGCAAAGACAAATAATGAAGCCATGGTGATGACAAATATTTTGCGAAAGGCTTCAATAAAACGGGTATAATTTTCCATGGATTGCCCCAGCTGCAGAATAATGTTGCGGCCGATAATGGCATAAAGTAACCGGATGTTATGTTTGCGATCCGGCAGGCTGACGGTATTAAAAACCGGTCGATTTCCACCGATCATTTGCTCGACCGCCGCCTTTGCAACGCCGATATCGCGCCAATATGACATATTGGAAGAAGAAAATTCCTGACCGTCAAGGGAAAGCAAACGGAAAAAGATCTTTTTTTCTCCCGCGGCCTGGGCCTCAAAAATGATCTGGCGCTTGACGGCGTTTATGCCCTGCACCTTAAGAATCGAAGACAGGGTTCGGGCCTCACCCAGCAGATCCTGATCGGTGCGATCCCGGATAACGGAAGTAATCAAAAAGTAGAAAAAGAGAAAAGCCACGCAGGAGGTCAGCATGAAGATCCCTGCGTACCATAAGGTAAGGCGGAACGCCAGGGTATGACGGATGCTATTTATCTTCTTTAAGAACATAGCCCACTCCGCGCACAGTATGAATCAGCCTGGCGGAAAATCCTTTGTCAATTTTTTCGCGCAGCTTGTAAATTCGGGATTCAACGACGTTCGTCTGGGGATCAAAATAATAATCCCAGACATGTTCCATAATCATGGTTTTGGAAACCACTCTGCCGGCATTGCGCAGCAGGTACTCCAGCAAAGAAAATTCCAGCGGCTGCAGATCGACTTTTTTGTCGGCACGCACAACTTCCCTGGTAATAAAATCCATGCTGATATCCGCGAATGTCAGTTTGGTCGGCTCAGAAGCATCGCTGCTGCGCCGAATCAGGGCCTGCAACCGGGCCAGCAATTCGGAAAATGCGAACGGTTTTGCCAGATAGTCATCCGCACCGATCTGCAGTCCTTTTACCCGATCATCGACTTCCCCTTTGGCACTTAAGATAATGACGGGTGTCTTCAGTTTCTCGCGGCGCATCCTTTCAATCAATCTCAGGCCGTCCATTTTCGGCAGCATAACATCGATGATAGCGGCATCGTAAGGCTCGGTTAAAGCCATATGCAAACCGTCTTCGCCGTTGGCTTCATGGTCCACGGCAAACCCTTCGGCTTTTAAGCCCTTGATGATGAAGGATGCGATCTTGCTGTCATCTTCTACTAGCAAAACTCTCATTAG
>CBDUUO010000331.1:0-4369 GCA_965370395.1 uncultured bacterium | reverse complement strand
AGTGTTTTGTTTCAGGGTCGTAACGGCGAATATTTAGCGTCAACAAATAGGTTTGAATCCGTTAAAAAAATCACAGCGCGGTCATCCGCCGGGTCATGCGCTTTTGCAAAACACCGATGAGCACGAGGATGAAAACGGCCAGCAGCAAAAGCAGGGTGGATATGGCGGGCAGCATCGGCTCGATTTCATAACGGATGACATCCCACATCTTTTTGGGCAGGGTCACCGCCGTGGAACCGCATATGAACAGCGCGATGACCACTTCATCAAAAGCAATCATGAAGGCAAAGATGGCACCGGTCAGGATACCGGGTCTTATGATGGGCAATGTGATCCTGGTAAACGCTTGAAACCGGCTGGCCCCCAGGTTTAAAGCCGCATATTCCAGGCTGCGGTCAAAACCGCGCAGCGTAGCGGAGATCGGCAGCACCGAAAACGGTAAGGTCAAAGGGGTATAAGCCAGTATCAACCCGAGCTTTGTACCCAGCATACCGAGTTTTGAGAGGCTGATGTAAAATGCCAGCGCCATAACAATCAGGGGGACGATCATCGGTGACAGGATAAAGGCGGTGATGATGCCTTTGCCCTTAAAACGCCCCCGGACAAGAGCCAAAGACGCCATAAGGCCAATGATCGTAGAAACGATGGATGTCCCGACGGCTACCTGTAATGAGTTTACTACCGCCGTTTGCCAGGCCGGATGATTAAAAAACTTACGGTATTGATCTATCCCTAGCGTGGAAGGCGGAAACTCGATAATCTCAGCCGAGCCCAGCGACATGGGCACCAGCAGCAACACCGGCGCAAGCAGAAACAAAATAGCGGATCCGGTTACCACCCACAGAGGCCAGCTGATGTGCAACGGATCGAAACGCCTGGCTTTTTTTCGCGCCCGTTTGCTCATGTCTTCACACCTCCCCACAGCCGCTCCACTCCCAGGTAGCGATTGTAGATGGAAAAAACAATCAAGGTGGCTATCAGCAAAATCACCGACATGGCGGAAGCAAACGGCCAGTTCAGCAGGTCAACCACCTGAATCTGGATCAGATTTGAGAGCATCTGCTCTTTGCGGCCGCCCAGCAATGCCGGGGTGATAAAATAGCCCAGGGCCATGATAAACACCAATAATGCACCGGCACCGATACCCGGAAAGCTCAAGGGAAAAGAAATCCGCCAGAACGTCTGCCAGCGACCGGCGCCAAGATTTTGGGCCGCTTTTTCCAGATTCAGGTCCACTCCCGTCATCACGCTGTAAATAGGAAAAACGATATAAGGTACAAAAATATGGGTCATGCCGACCATGACGGCAAACTTGTTGTGCAACAGCTTGAGGGGTTGATCGATCAGTCCCAGATAGCTGAAGACCATGTTAAGTACCCCGTTGCGCTGCAACACGATGATCCAGGAGTAATTGCGCACCAGGAGGCTGATCATAAACGAAAGGGTGATCGCCATAAAAAAAAAGTTGCGAATGCCGGGTCTGGCGCGCCGAAGCACATAGGCTATGGGATAGCCGACCATCAGGGCCGATAATGTGGACATGATACTGATTTGGAAGGTGATCCACAGAACTTTACCATAAAGAGGAGTTTTAAAAAAGTAGGCATAGTGCTCCAAAGTAAAGTCCGGGGAAAAAAGGCTTCGCAGGAATATGCTGGAGATGGGATAGACAAAAAGAAGCAAAAGCGCAATCAGGGCCGGAACCAGCAGCAGAAACTGCCTGAACCCCGGCCGCTGCCAGAGACCGGCAGAAGCTGATTTATCTAAAACAATGTGTCCGGAGATTTCCATGATGCGAGTTCATTGAGCTTGTTGGATTTTATCTTAAAATACAGGATGATATGATCCTTAGGATGGTAATTCAAGCAGGCCGGGTTGATTCGTCTGAGGCGCAGAAACCCACTCCCGCCTGCGGCGGGACTCCACCCAACCTGCTTGATTCCATACTGGATACACTCTTCTAACTTTTCGACCCCTTTTACGATATTATCCAGGTCTTCCATTTCTCCGTAAGCGGCGCCAGATTCGGTCCCCAATAATTCGCATCGTGAGCAAACTGCTTTTTGAGGTTTTCCGGATAAGACGGCAATTGCCTGGCCCGTTCTTCGGTGATGTATTTGAAAGCACCGAGGTTCGTCGGACCATAGGCAATGTATTTTTGCATCTGCTCACCCTGACGTTCGGCCGACAGGGCAAAATTTATGAACTTCATGGCCAGATCTTTATTGGGATTACCTTTGGGGATGCACCACCAATCCAGATCCAGGCAGCCGCCCTCCCAGACAATTTCAAGGGGCACCCCCTTGTGCTGGGCAACGTTGACCCGTCCGTTCCAGGCGGAGGAATAATAAACCTCGGCACTGGTCAGCAGCTGAATCTGCTGGGCACCGTTTTTCCACCATACGGTAATAGTGTCCTTGAGCTCTTCCATTTTCTTAAAGGCCCTGGAAACATCGATCGGGTAAATCTTATCCATCGGCACACCGTCGGCAATCAGAGCAAACTCCAGATTGAACGGTGCCTGATCCTGCAACGCCCGCGGCCCGGGGAAATTTTTCACATCCCAGAAATCGGCCCAACCGGAAGGGGGTTTTTGATCCCCGATGGCTTTTTTGTTATAAGCCAAGGATGTCGTCCAGAAAATGTTGCCGACGGCGACTTTGCTGATGGCCTTTTTGTCGATTCCCTTGAGGCTCACAATACTGGTATCGATGGGCTCCAGGAGATTTTCCAGTTCGCCCCGCGCGATGTGGCGGGTCTCCAGATCCACCACATCCCATTCATAGGCTTTATTGTCCACCTGGGCTTTGATCTTTGCAATGTCGGGTCCTGAGGCCTCAATAATCTTAACACCGAATTTATCGGCAAACGGCTGAAAAAAGGCCTTGCGTTGCGACTCCTGATACGAACCACCATAGGAGCAAACCCTCAGCGTTTCTCCCTTGGCCATGGTGGTATGTACAAACGGTCCCACAGATGCCGTCACCAGCGCGGCCCCGGTTGCCGCACCGGTGGTGACAAGAAATTCACGGCGGGTCATCTCTTTTTTGTTGTGCCTCTTCTTTTCCTTTTTCATGCTACACCTCCTTATGTTGTAAGGGTTCCAACCAAAACGGCCTTATTTAAGCGCGAGACCGTGGCGCGTTCGCCAACCAACCACTAGCTTGTCACCGATATTAATTTTCTGAGCGATGGGTCCACTTTGAACCTTGGCCTCAATAATGAGGTCGGGTGCCAGGCGGATGAGGTATATCCGGGCCTCTCCCACATAAACGATCTCTTCAATGCGACCCGGGAAACGGTTCACAATTTCATCCGGAGCGTCCTTTTCGCTGGAGAAAACCAGGATTTTTTCCGGCCGGACGGCCACCGAGATCTCCTCGCCGGATTCCATCTGAAACGACCTGCGGACCCAGACTTTTAGGCCATCTTTGGTCTCAATGGCGGTTCGATCACCGTCTGTGGCGGCAACCCGTCCCAGCAAAAAGTTGGATTCGCCGATAAAGTCGGCCACAAAAAGATTCACCGGAGACTCATACAGCTCCACAGGGGAATCCAGCTGAATGATTCGGCCTTCGTTCATAATGGCGATGCGGTCCGACATCGTCAACGCTTCTTCCTGATCGTGGGTGACGTATATGACGGTGATATTTAAAGACTCTTGAAGATGCTTGATTTCAAGCCGCATGTGGTCCCGCAGTTTTTTGTCCAGGGCACCTAGAGGCTCATCCATAAGCAGGATTTTCGGTTTAAAGACGATGGCCCGAGCCAGAGCAATCCGTTGCTGTTGTCCGCCGCTAAGCTGATGGGGATAACGTTTTTCAAAACCGGGAAGCTTAACCAGCTCCAGCGCCTCCCGGGTCATACTGCGAATCTTATCGGAGGAGATTTTGCGCATTTTCAGTGGAAAGGCAATGTTGTCGAAGACGTTCATGTGAGGGAAAAGCGCGTAGTTTTGAAAGACCATGCCGATGCCGCGGTTTTTGGGAGCCACCGTGGTAATTTCTTCATTTTCCAGCAGGATCTCACCGCGGGTGGGGATCTCGAATCCGGCAATCATATTTAACGTCGTGGTCTTACCGGACCCGCTGGGGCCCAGCAGGGTGAGAAACTCACCGTGTTCGATGCTCAATGAAACGTCATCCACCGCTTTTACGTTTCCAAATAACTTAAACACATCGTGAAGCTCAAGCTGATAGCTCATCTGCTTTTTTCCTTTGAACAACGGCAGCATGACAAGGTGTGGATGTGATGCAAGATGAGATCATTTTTCGATAGATTGAGGTAAGTCCCATGAAATTTTGTATTAAGCTCCCAGTACTTAAAAAGTTCGCTCTTTGAACCGGCCAAAAGCATTTTTTCATTTATT
>CBDUUO010000330.1:0-4369 GCA_965370395.1 uncultured bacterium | reverse complement strand
GCATATGAAAGCCTCCGACTCGTGCAAAATTCAGGTTCACATCGTATGCGTTTCCGTTTTTAAACCGAAAACAGATACGCCATGGGCCGTTAACCGTCATCGCCCATTGACCGGCCCTGTCACCAGATAGCTTATGCAAACCGACACTTTTCAAAGGGCTTAAATCGGTTAAAGATGTGGCAGCATCAAGGGCAGCGAGTAACTCGTCGGCCGCATCAATATTAAGGCTTCGAAATTTTGAAATTTTCCCCTCTTCATAAAACCGGCGAGAGCGACTATTAGCCCACGATTTGATCATACGAGTAATATACTACGCATATCGTAGTATGGCAAGCGAAATTTTTTTATCGTTTAATTATTTCTTTATTAATCTGACTTAGATTATATGCTCCGCACCCGATGCCTGATGCCATATTCAACTTATAAGCGAATTAACCTTTGAACCCGGAACTGTGAACCATTAATTAGACAAATTTATTATCTGCTCTTGAATCTCTTTAAACTGTTTTTTCAGTTTGCGGTCGGATTCCAGCCGGGACTTCAGCCGGGCGCGGTTTACGCTGACCGTGCTGTAGTCCACCCCGAATATCTGACCGATCTGTTTTTGACCGAGATTGCAGTAGCGGTAGCACAATTCCATGGTCATTTGCCGCACCCGTTTTTCCCGGGTCTTGCGGTTTAAGATATCTGCCGGCTTAACACCGCAAAATTGGGAAACAACTTTGACAACCTGATCTGTAGAAAGGTTTCGCTGTAAGCCTCTTAAGGCAGGGACCTCTCGGGATTCTTTGCGAGGAAGCTTTTCTTTTACCCTATCTACAAAGTCCTGCGTTCCAAGAATCGATTGGTGCACTACATCTTCAAATGGATTTTCAATTTCTCCGTCAATCCCTTTCAAAACATATTCGCGATATTGACGCCGCCCCTGTGAGTTATCCTGGCTAAAATAGCTGTTTAGCAACCAGCTGTATTCAAAGCGCGAGTTTCTTTTTCTCAGATAACAGTACCCCGTAAAACTGCTCCAAACATACTTTTTAAGATTCTCGGCTTTGGTGCGAAAGTCAGAATTTTTAAACTTGGATGTGCGGATGGGATTTAAGTGGATATAGCGGCTCAGGGGTAAAAGATATTCATCGGCTTCAACCAGCAAAGATTTAAAGCGGCCTTGAAACACATGGCCTGAGCGATGATGGCTGCGGTTAAAGCGCACCGTGTAGGTCACCTGAAAATGGCGCATATAGGGGTTGTCAAAAAAACGTTCCGTTATTCAAACGTTTTTTTCTACAACCACTTATACCCCAATTCCCTATTTCGGAACATTATTATGGAAAGCGGTATAAATTCGCTCAGATTGGCCCGGGCGCTGTGAACCAGCAGATGAAAATGGTTGGTCATCAAAACATAGGCCATCAGGTTGACATTATAAATTTCGCAGCTGTCGGCCAACGCTCCCAAGAAGGTTTTGCGATCCTTATCGGTCAAAAAGATATCCTGCCGGTTATTGCCCCTGTTCATCACGTGGTAATAACCGCCGGCCAACTCGATCCTTAAAGGTCTTGCCATATGATTTTATATGGCAAGTTCCATAATATTTGTCAATTCTAAAGATCTGACCCCTCTCTCTCTTCTTATGTGGGGGAAACTGGAATTCCGGTTGACATTTTGGTGGCCACCCCAAATGATCTCAAGCGGCATAAAAACAACATTGGTTTGATTTATCGAACCGTTCTGCAAGAGGGGAAAGAAGTTTATGCCGCCTGAGCAAGTCCGGAAAAGAGGCTGTAGAACTGGCAGGAAAAGTAATTCAATGGGCTGAAAGGTCGATATCTAAACCATCACCAGGCTAAATACTTTTTAGCTTTAGCAGTTAAATTTTATTTCTATTTTTTCCCTACATGGTTTCCGAGGTCTTAATCCAACCCCTCAACCTAATTGAACTAAAATGAACCTTTGAACTTTGACCTCTTGAACTCTTGGACCCCTGAACCAAGGAGCTGTGAACTATGGGTTATCATCAGCTATGGGCTGTGCGCTAACATCAAACTTTCACCATCGTCCATAGCTTCCCGCAGCGAATTTAACTGGAGAGCTGCCAACAGCCCTATCCCTTCAAAAGATATGGGTTAATATAAGTTAATAAGTTAAGAACGTCCCCATTTACCCCTATTTGATGCAACAAATCAACCCCGTCCCTTTTATCCCCATAGCAAGATGTCCCCTTTTTCATTTGTCAATTCTAAAGATCTGCCACCTCTTTTTTCTGGCTTTACGCCTGTGAATTTTTAAACTTGACTTTAAAGATATCCATGATAGATTCAAACTATGTTTGAACGATGGCTCGAAATACCCTCCCAGAGAAGTTGCCTTATTGTCGGCTCACGTCGATCAGGTAAAACCACGCTGCTGAAGTATCGCTACCCGCAATGGCCATACGCCACGCTGGACGACCTGGATTATCTTGATTGGGCCAAACGAGATCCAAAGGGCTTCATCAGCCATCTCGGCAAAAAGGCAATCATCGATGAAATTCAACGCCTGCCGATGCTCACGGTGGCCGTAAAATATGCCGTGGACAACGAAAAGGCCCGGTTTTTAATGACCGGTTCGAGCACACTCGGTCTATTGGACGCCGCGGCCGATTCCCTGGCTGGGCGAATAGACATTGTATCGCTGCCCACCGCCTGCTGGGGTGAAGAATTGGGCGCTCCCACCCATTCCATTCTGGATGATCAAGCTTCCCCGCCTCAAATCAAAGAGGCCAACCGCAGCCTTGCGGGAGCCATGACCTTTGGCCAATTTCCGGAAGTGCTTATCCAGGAAAAAGATGGCGACAAACATGAAGTACTAGTGAATTACCGCAATACGTATTTCACCCGGGATCTGATGCAGCTGTCCAACATCGAGAACCTGGACGGTCTATTAGCGGTATTGCAGCATCTGGTCCGATCTCTGGGTTCGCATCTGGAAGTTTCCAATTTTGCACGGGAGGCCGGCATCAGTCACCCCACCACCAAAAAATATCTTAACGCGCTGCAGCAGGCTCAGCTGACTTTTAAACTCTACGGTTACCAGTACGGCCCTGCGAAACGCTATATCAAGGCTGCAAAAACGTATTTTGCCGACAACGGTATTATCCGCAGCTTGAATGCCGGTGTCGGCGCCGGGCAACTTCTTGAAAATTTCGTTCTGGCGGAGTTTGAAAAACGCAGAAAATTCGGTATGATCAGGGCAGATCAGTTCTATTATTACAAAAGTGCCGGTGGAAACGAAATCGATCTGGTCTTTGAAGCGGACAATACGGTCTATGCTGTTGAAATCAAATCGACCCTGAGACCGGCACCCCGAGATTTGCACAATTTGGGACAATTCAGCGACCGCTTGAACCGCCCGGTGCGGCGCTATCTTGTCTACCTGGGAGAAGAATACCGCACGATACACAATATCCAGCTGCTTCCCGCTGCAGCGTTATTCAGAGGCCAATAAGTCCTATCATTTTTCATGAAAACCTGGTTCCTATTTTTTGTGACGGCCGCCTAATGCCTGCTTGCCCAGCCTGCCCAATGAAATGCGTAGCCTATTTCATCGGGGCGCAGCCTATTTCACCGGGGTCCGCGATGGTCTGCGTGAGTCTGCGGTAAAAAAAAATATCATACATATTCTGTAAGCTGATATTAGCGAAACGAGAACATCCCGAAAAATGGTATCAGAAGAAGTGGTGCGAAGCGCATAAAGGTCAAGTTGAAATTGCTTTGCCGGACGCCTGTTTTATTTTGCCTCCAACCACGCCCGCCTCGCTTTGCTCGCATGGCGGGCGGGCCTCAAACCTAACGCATTTATCCTTACACCTGACGCCTGCTGCCTGCCTGCCCTCCGTAGCCTGGAAGGCGAAGGAGGGACGCCTATTTTTAAGAGAAACCTGGAGTTGTTCTGATAAGGGATCATCCCTAACTGTTCCTTAAAAGGGTGATTTTGATACCGAAACTGGTTGTTTAAGAGCGATTTTGATCTATTAAAACGCCTTTATTTGTGTAATATCGAACGATTATCTTGGTCTGACCCGCCCTTTCAAGCCGGAAGGTTGGGAATTTACGGAAAGGCGCCACCGTGACGGTGACATCAAATTATGGGGGAGCGGCTACCGCCCTTGTGGACTTCCAATGATTAGAAGACGAGCGCAGCGGACTTGTGCGCCTGATGCCTTCTCTTTTTTTGCCTCCAACCTCGAACCTCAAACCTGAAGCATTCGTATGGAAACCTTTAACCTTTTTCACAAGTCAATTCAGGAAACAACGTCCCTTTCTTTTATAAAGTACCTGTCCCCTTTTCTCGGGTTTAGGTGGACGAAATCACTGCAATAGGCTTGCTACCT
>CBDUUO010000329.1:0-4386 GCA_965370395.1 uncultured bacterium | reverse complement strand
GGCCTGGCGCTTCTGCTCGGCTTTTATCCCCGCTCCGCTGCGGTCATTATCAACGCCCTGCTACTGGCATTTATCACGGTATTGTCCATCAATCTCATCCGCGGCCATGAATTTGATTGCGGGTGTTTTTCTGCCGGTCAAAGCGGATATTTCAGCTCTCCCAAGGTCGCTGTCTTAAGAGAAATCATCTATTTTATTCTAGGGCTGCAGGTTATTTTATTTGGTGGAATCAGAAGAATTTCTATAACCCGAGCTCAGTGAAACATTATTTTTCATCGGATGGCATGTCACGGGCGGTTTATACCCGAAAGGTGCAGGTTAATGGAAAAAACGGCAAGCCGATTGCCGAAATTAAAGGGTCGATTCGCGAAATTGAAGTTTATCCGCAAGGCACAGCGGAATGGTGGTTTGTTCCAGTAAAAGCCGGAACTTTTAACGATCTAAAATGCACAATTGCCGGTCATGCCGAAGCCGGTATGGTGGGCAAGGTGATCCTTAAATAAAAACGGTGAATCCGCCTACAGGAAGGAAACATTTTATAAGGAAAAAATTGGAATAGATTCAAAATTACCCTTGACCTGTACTTATGTACAGGGTTTATATTTTATCTGAGGGAAAAAAATGGAAAAAATGACGATTAGCCAGTTGGCCAGGGAATCAAGCGTTAATTTAGAAACCATCCGGTATTATGAGCGGCGAGGGCTGATACCGAAACCTCCTCGCAATGCGTCCGGATACAGACAATACTCGCAAGAAGACATCGCAAGAACCAAATTCATTAAACGCGCTCAGGCGCTTGGCTTTTCATTGAAAGAAATTTCGGAAATACTTTCATTGCGGATGGAACCGGGCACAACCTGTGGCGATATAAAGGCCAGAGTTGAAGCTAAAATTGACGAAGTCGAACAGAAAATAGCAGACCTCCGGCAGATGCGGAAGGCCCTCTTAAAACTCGTCAGCAAATGCACCGGAAAGGGACCGGTAGGTCAATGCCCGATTTTAGAAATATTGAACAAAAGATGATTGAATGGAGGTAGAAAATGGCAACCACACGCAAAATTGAAATTTTCAGTGCCGGATGTCCGGTATGTCAAGAAACAATAAGGTTAGTTCAAAATATGGCATGCGCAGATTGTGATGTCGC
This sequence comes from uncultured bacterium, assembly GCA_965370395.1. Taxonomy (GTDB): domain Bacteria; phylum Desulfobacterota; class Desulfobacteria; order Desulfobacterales; family JAHEIW01; genus JAHEIW01. The sequence goes on along the minus strand of CBDUUO010000329.1, from coordinate 3,242 downwards.
TGTTCTGGATATGAACGACCCGGCAATAGCCAGTCGCGCCAAAGGTCTTGGCGTAAGATCAGTACCAGCAGTAGCTATTGATGGTAAACTCGCAGATTGTTGCGCAGGGCGCGGACCGGACGTGGCGACCTTGAAAGCCGCCGGCATCGGGCAACCCTTAAGATAAATTTTTGAAAAGAAATACTCAAAGGATACACGAAAATGGCATATCATGCCGGAGCAACCCCCGAGGAACTCCTGGAATTTCTCAATGTCGCCATAACAGAGGGGGGATGTCCGGCAGAGCAGTGGGCCTTAAGCGCTTACAAGGTTTACAAAAATCTTCAGCAGGGCAAAACCGTCAAAGAGGAAATTTGTTGCGACACTGAGGAACCGAGTTGATCTAAAGATATGCAAGGCAATTCACTACCGGTTTTTGGAGGATTAACGCATGAGCGATCTTATTTGCTACTGTTTTGAATATACAAACGAAGACATCAAACAGGATTTCATCGTTAACGGCCGTTCGCTGATCATGGAAAAGATCATGGCTGAAAAGAAGATGGGAGCCTGTCAATGCGCTACCAAGAACCCCAAAGGTAAGTGATGTTTAGCGGACGTTCGCCGGGTTGTGAACGAGATAAACGGCATCAAATTGTCATAGCGCCAATCGAAGGCGAATCTGCGGTCTAACGGATGCTGTGCTTAACAAGCTGCACCTTTCCTATTTTCTTGTCTTTGATCATCATTCCCATTACCAGCGGGTGTTTTCCCACGGGTATTTTACCGTTTGTCAGCTTTGCGTCGGCAAAGGGATTTATAATGGCGGTGATCTCTGTTTTGAAGGGATCTAAGATAGCCTGCTCAGCATCAATCGAATTTTCTGTATCATTTCGCCAGGTTGCAAAACAGTCAGGTTATAATCGTTGTCCGGATAAAAATGTTTTGTATGAAAATCAAGAAAAATATGACGAACAGTCTAAAATGGCCTTGACCTGTACCCTGGTACAGGGTTTATCTTTTCAGGCGAGGTAAATCAAATGCAAAAACTGACCATCGGCCAGTTTGCTGGAAGGATACGCCAAATTTATCTCGCAAAATGAAATCCGTGTCAACCAGGAGACCTTGCTGGCAGAGAAGCTTATTATCGCCACGGGATCCAAAGCTGTCGTTTCCTATTTAAGATGGAAAAAATCCGGACCGAAAAAAAATTGGGAAACTGTCAGTGCACGTTGAAAAACCCCAAGGGCAGGTGATGTTTGGGCGATGTCCGCCAGGTGGTTGACAAATTGAAGGGCAGAAGTTCATTGACCAGGCTTAGTTGAAATATATCTAACCTAAATTAGAGGATCCGGGCTAATGGATAGCAAACAATCAAACAATATCGTTACTTTGGACAGTTCATTGGATCCGCTCAAAGCCCGATTTAATCATAATAAAGAGAAAATACGATTTCTCGCCTTACTCTCTCCTACCTGTCCTTTATGACGTGACCAGGGTGCCCGTGCGGTATATGAGACTATTATCACACAATTTCCGAATGCAGATATCACTGCTTCAATCGTTTGGATTCCCATACTGGATAAGGATTCCATGGAAGCGACACTTCCATCTGTTAAGTTCCTAAGCGATAAAAGATTCCAGCATTATTATGATCAAGATCAAATTGTCGGCAAAGAAATCGCCAATCGAATTGGATGGGGCGGGCATGTCGCCTGGGATATTTATCTATTTTATGAACCGCATGTCGACTGGAATAAGATAGCGCCCGAACCAACATATTGGATGCATCAGTTAACGGATAGCTGGGCTGATCGGGAACATTATCGCACCGGTGACGACCTGGTGAATGAGCTCTCCGTGACCATGAAAAGACTGCTATAAATTATATGGGTATTTACAGTTTAGTCCTTTTATTTCTGGGAATTCTCATTATCGGTTTAGTGTATGCCAAAACAGGCAACAGCAGGATTTCTCATCATGCTCTTTTTGCGATTATCCTTTTGCTGTTTCTTATCATTTTTTTTGCTATTCATCACCATTTTGAAAAAACCTGTGAAATTTTGATTGCCGGAGATTTGGATCAAATAATCAAGCTGATTCGTTCTTGGGGAGTTGCCGCACCCTTGATGAGTGTATTACTGATGACTGCTCAGGCGATCGTGGCTCCCCTGCCGGCATTTTTAGTGACGGCAGCTAACGGTATGATTTTTGGGAGTTTCTGGGGAGCGTTAATTTCCTGGATTGGTGCCATGATGGGGGCTTCGGCGTCGTTCTACATTGCCCGTCTTTTTGGGGCCGTGGCCTTGGGGAAAGTTGTTCGCAATCAGAAAACGGTTGAATTTATAAGGCACGCGGGAGAAAAAAAAGGCTTTTACGTGATTCTTCTATCTCGGCTGCTGCCCTTTATTTCCTTTGATCTTATAAGCTATATGGCAGGATTGAGCGGTATCCGACCCTGGGCTTTTTTCTTGGCCACAGCTCTTGGCATGCTTCCCGCCACAATCATCTATAGCGCCATCGGCCACGAATTTCCTGTCATGGAGGAAAACTCACCAATCCTTTTAACCTACACAGTTGTTTTTATCTTTATTCTGATTGTATTTTCTCTTGTTCAGAAAGTCCGTAAAAAGGACTGATTTTATCAAATAAATCATAGCATAAATTGCCCTAGAGCGTTTGTCAAAATAACGTTCCGATAGCGGTAGTTTATTGTGTCTTCTCCGGGTTGTCGATAACGTCCAATATGGTCTGATGCAAACGCTCTAATCGGAAATTTTTGAATTTGACCGGGATATCCAGGAATGCCCGCGGACCCCAACCCGCCACAGAAGCTCGTAGTATTGAAAACTTGAAAGAAACAGGGCGCCCCCAACCGCCAGATAGATAACCGCCAGGTACTGTTTTGGAAGCGGTAAATGGCGCAGGAACAGGCCGAGGGTAACCATAATGACGATGATTAAATAACTTTTCCAGGCCTGAAAAGCAAAGAGGCATCCTTTTTCTGAAAATTGCCGAATTCGATCGATATTTTTTGCAGCAATCCTGGAAAAACCGAATCGATACGCAATCAGCGCTAAAAGAATACCGCTAATTCCTAAAAACACCGCCCGGCCCCATGGGACGGTCGCCAGCCACAAGTAGGCAAGCCGGCAGAGCATCATGCCCACCGCGCTCCACAGCAGGCCGGCCGCCGAAATGAGCCAGTATCTGGATACGGCCGGTTTCAATTTTGCCAGCACCATGTTTTTGCCCCTTCAGCC
>CBDUUO010000328.1:0-4392 GCA_965370395.1 uncultured bacterium | reverse complement strand
TGATAGAATTCCTCTCCGAGCCGTAGGATCTACGAGCCGGAGGCTTAAATATTCATTAGTCAATAGACAATCGTCAATTTAGCGCGCCTACTCTTCTTCTTTTTCTGCCAGTCTGGCGGCCCCGGCAACCCGCTCGCCGGCATCCATGCCCATCAGTTTCACGCCCTGGGTGTTACGGCTAATTACAGATATCGAGTTGATCTGCATTCGAATCACTTTGCCGATATTGGTCATCAGCATCAAATCGTCATCATCTGATACCAACAGTATCCCTATGACCAACCCGTTGCGTTCCGTGGTTTTAATTGAAATCACACCTTTGCCGCCGCGTTTCTGAACCGGATATTCATCGATGGAGGTGCGCTTGCCGTATCCGTGTTCGGTCACCGCAAAAAGCGTTTGACCGTGGCTCAGTACTTCCATACCCACAATTTGATCCCCTTCGACCAGGCGCATCCCGCGAACTCCGGTCGCGACGCGACCCGACGAACGAATATCGGATTCATGGAAACGGATGGCCTTCCCCATGCAAGACCCCAGGAACACATTCAGCGTACCATCGGTGATTCGCGCCGCAATCAATTCATCGCCCTCAAGTATATTCAGCGCAATGATACCGCCGGCTCGCGGCCGGCTGAATGCCATTAAATCGGTCTTTTTAATCACGCCGTTTTTGGTGCCCATCAGAACGTGATACCCCGGCTTAAATTCCGGTACCGCCAAAACGGTGGTCAACTTTTCCGCTTTTTCGAAATTCAGCAGATTCACAATAGCCTTTCCAAGGCTCATGCGGCCGGCCTGGGGAATATCGTAAACTTTGCACCAGTAAACCTTGCCCCGGTTGGTAAAAAACAGGAACGTATGGTGCGTGGAGGCCACAAATAAATGCTCGACAAAATCATCTTCTTTCGTCCCCATGGCCGTTTTGCCTTTTCCGCCCCGGCGCTGGTTTCTGTAAAGAGTGATGGGATTTCGCTTGATATAACCGCTCTTGGAAATGGTGACAACCATATCCTCTTCAACAATCATATCCTCAATGGTAATTTCTTTGGTCTTTTCAATAATTTCCGTATAGCGGTGATCTCCGAACTGTTTCTGTATCTCTGTAAGCTCATCTTTAATGATATTGAGCACCACTCGCTCACTGGCAAGAATTTCTTTAAACCGGGCGATGTCTTTAAGAATATTTTTATAATCCTTCTGGATCTTTTCACGTTCAAGTCCGGTCAGTCGCTGCAATCGCATATCCAAAATCGCCTGGGCCTGCTTTTCGCTCAAACTAAATTTCTTTACCAGCTGGGATTTGGCATCTGCCGGTGACTTAGATGCACGAATCAACGCCACCACTTCATCCAGATTATCCAGTGCCACCTTTAAACCTTCTAAAATATGCGCCTGATCTTCGGCCTTTCTAAGGTCATAACGGGTGCGCCGAATGACGATTTCTTTGCGATGCAGGATGAAATATTGCAGGATCTCTTTTAAATTCAGCAATTCGGGCCGACTGTCGACAACCGCCAGGAATATGATTCCGAAACTGTTTTCCAGACGGGTATGCTTGTAAAGCTGATTGATCGTCACTGCGGCGATCTGGTCTTTTTTGAGCCCGATGGCTATTCGCATGCCCTCCCGGTCCGATTCATCTCTGACGTACCGAACGCCGTTAATTACTTTGTCCCTGATGAGTTCGGCAATCTTTTCGATCAACTTGGCTTTATTGACCTGGTAGGGAAGTTCGGTGATGACGAGGGTTTCCTGCTGGGTGCGCTTATCTTTCTCGACCAGTACCCTGCCCCTTATGCGAATGCCGCCCCTGCCGGTTTGATAAGCATCGTGTATGCCCTCACTGCCGTATATAATGCCACCCGTAGGAAAATCAGGACCCGGTATAAATTCGATAAGCTCATCGATGGAAATATCGCTATTGTCGATGAGCGCGTTTAAGGCCTCGATGACTTCAGACAGGTTGTGGGGCGGAATATTGGTCGCCATGCCCACGGCGATGCCTGCTGAGCCATTGATGAGTAAGCTGGGGATTCTGGCCGGCAGCACGGTGGGCTCGACTAAAGACTCATCATAATTAGGAGTGAAATCAACCGTTTCTTTTTCCAAATCTTCCAGCATCTCATGGGCCAATCGCTTCATCCGGATTTCGGTGTACCGCATGGCTGCCGCTCGGTCCCCATCAATGGAACCAAAGTTGCCCTGACCATCAACAAGCGGATAACGCATGGAAAAATCCTGGGCCAACCGCACGATCGCCTCATAAACAGCAGCATCACCATGGGGGTGAAATTTACCGATGACATCGCCGACGATGCGGGCCGATTTTTTGTAAGGTTTGTTCCAGTCGTTTCTGAGCTCGTGCATGGCATAAAGGACACGGCGGTGGACCGGCTTGAGCCCGTCGCGGACGTCCGGCAATGCCCGGCCGATGATAACGCTCATGGCGTAATCCAGATACGATTTTTTCATTTCTTTTTCGATGCTGATTTCAGCATGATTTTGGCTTTGATACATCTCCACTCCAGAACTAAAAATTATTCGTTATTGGTTATTGGTTATTATTATGTATTGGTGTCAGGTGTCAGTGTTCAGGTGTCGAATTACAGAGATCAGGTGTCAGGAACCAGTAGTTTTCAGGTGTCAGGTGTCAGGTGTCAGCAAACAGATGACAGAGTCCGGAATCTGATAATTCTCGACGTCATCAGGTTCGTAATCCTGACACCTGAACACTGAAACCTGACACCTACCTTTACCTGAAACCTGACACCTGAAACCTAAAATCACAATGCGCCTACCGAGTCGGTTCGATCATTTGTTGATAACTTGCCTGGTAGATTTCAGCCAGGGTTAAAAACGCGGTCACGATCAGAGGGCCGTAAATAATCCCCAAGATACCGAACAATTTCAACCCGCCAATAATGGAAAGAAACACAATTAAGGTATGCATCCGCACTCGTTGACCCACCAGTTTGGGTTTGAAGAAATATTCGATGCCGCTTGAAAGGATGACATAAAAAATTAGAAAAAAGATACCGGCGCCGATGCGCCCCTGCAAAAAGAAGAAAATCGCCGTCGGCACAAATACGCCGCCAATCCCCAAGATCGGCAAAAAGGCCAGCAGGCTCATAATGACCCCCCACAGAAAAGGTGATTTTAATCCAAAGAGGGCAAACACAATTCCGCCCAGGGTACCCTGTATCAGCCCGCCCAACCCGTTGCCTAAAAGTATGGCCATGGCGATATCTTTAAATTTTTGAATCAGTTTTTTGTCCTGATCCTCAGGCAACGGGGAAAGTTTGACGATAAAGGACACCAGACGCCCACTGTCAATTAACAGATAAAACGTAATCAGCAGCATAAAAAAGAAATTGACGATAAATTTGAATACATTGGTCGTGATGGACCGCGCCTGCTCATACAAAAAAAGCCCTACCACCCTGCCGATCTCGGCAATCGCTCTATTGAGTTGCTCACCGGTAATCTGGATTTTAAATTTGGCAAGAAACAGATTGATGGTTTCAAATAAGTCGCTTTTTTCCAGCAGTTCCATGATGGGCTTGCTTTGCAGGGCTGCTTTGGCGGTTAAATATAAATCCCAGGCTTCGTTGGCCAAAATCCCGACGAAAAACGAAAGCGGCAAAAAAAGAACCAAAAATATCAGAATACACGTCAAAATCGACGAGAGGGTCGAGTTTAGTTTCTGATTCAAAAAATTATAAACCGGAGAGAAAACACCGGTAACGACGACAGCCAGAATGATGACCGACACAAATGGCCAGAGAAGCCACCCCATTAAAAAGCAAGATAGGATAAAAACGGCCAGAAAAAACCATAGAATCATATCCCGGGAGCCTTGATTGCTCACATTACCTCCAACGAAAACAAAGTTTGCCGAAATGCGTCATGATCGCTTCCATTAAACAGATATCCTTTGAAACGCTCATTTTAAGTTGAAGTAAGGAATGGGAACGCGCGCATTCAAACGCGCCTCAACACAAAGCTGTTGCCCGTATCACAAGGCTGGCCATTGCAATGATGATACTCAAGAAAGGGCTCTTGTAAGGTTATAGGACAGGCTTTTTATTTGGCGATAAACCCTCCGGCTGCAAAAATGAGAAGGATTTCATAAATAAAAACAGGGGTCCAGCTGTCAAATATAGCAAAAACAATACCGCCGCCAATGATGGCCGGTACGGCACAAAAAACCAAAATACCTAACTTTCGGCTGTTGTCCATTCGTATCGAACCTCCTCTTTAAAAATTCAACTAACTATTAGCAATTATTACAAAAAAAGTAAAGCAAAAAATTAGCGATAAAAAAGGTTCAAGGCTTGATGAATTCGTAAAAAGTCGAATTCATCAAGTGTTTGGTGTTTCGTGTTTGGT
>CBDUUO010000327.1:0-4394 GCA_965370395.1 uncultured bacterium | reverse complement strand
AGATAAGCTGTAGCGCTTTTTCATAGATCTCGGTTCGTTTGGCCTGATCGACGGTCTGTTTACCCTGCTGCATCAAATTGTGGTATTCTTCGTTGTGCCACTGGGTTCTGATGGATGATGATGCCAGACCATCGAAGAGGACCGCCAGGAAATTGTCCGGATCGCCGTTGTCGCCGGTCCAGCCCAGTTGAAAGAGATCCATATCCTCCGGTTGTTCGCGCTGGCGCTTCAGATAGGTTCCCCACTCGTAGCTGACCACCCTGGCTTTGATGCCGATTTTGGCCAGATCGGCCGACATGGCCACCCCGATTTTCAGTCCATCCGGATTATAAGGTCTGGGAACCGGCATGGACCATAGGCTAATTTCCGGCAACCCCTTGCCTTCCGGGAATCCGGCTTTGGCCAGTTCAGCCTTGGCCATTTCTACATCGTATTTAAATCCGGGTACTTGCTTGTTGTAGCCCCACATGGTGGGCGGAATGGGATTTTTGGCGACCTGTCCCATACCCTGGTACAGGTTATCCACGATAGCCTTGCGGTTGATGGCATGTGCAATCGCCTTGCGCAGATGGAGGTTGCTCTTCCAGGGTTCCTTGGTGTGGTTGAAGGAAAGGTAGCCGATGTTCATGCCCGGCTGCGTGGGGAGTATTAGGTTTTTATCTTCCCTTGCAAGCTTAATATCAGCCGGATTGGGAAACTGGCAGATATCGATGCTGCCGGCTTTCAATTCCAAAAAACGCACCGAATTTTCCGGGATGGAGCGAAAGACGATTTTGTCCAGATAGGGCCCTCCGGATTTATCCCAATAGTCCTTGTTTTTTTCCAGAATGATGCGATCGCCCTTGACCCATTTGACGAATTTGAACGGACCCGATCCGACGGGATTACGCAGAAACTCCTTGGGATTTTTCATAAAGGCTGTCGGGCTGATGATGTCGGCAAAGTCCATGCCCATGTTGGCCAGAAACGGTGCTTCGACTCTTTTGAGTTTGAAAACAACCGTATACTCACCGGTGGCTTCGATGGCGCCGATGGTATCGTCCATCTCCATGGATACCCAGTACTCGGGCACACGATCCTGAACCGGAATATCCCAGCCCTTGCCGAAAAATTTGACGTTGCGCTCTTTCATCATACGGCCGATGGAAAAAACCACTGTGTCGGCATTGAAGACCGTGCCGTCGTGGAACTTGACGCCTTTTCTTAAATGGAAGGTGTAAGCTTTTGCATCCGACGAAATATCCCAGGATTCGGCCAGCCCGGGCTGCAGTTCTGTCGATTCATCGGCATAAAATATCAGTGCTTCAAAGATGTTGTCGCATACCTGGAAAGAGTTGCCGTCCGTTTCATAGGCCGGGTCCAGTCCCACGCTGTCGCCGCCCCGGCCAAAAACCAGTGTGTTTTCTTTAGCAACCGGTGCAACTTCTGCTTTTTTTTCAGGTTCAGCGACTTTGGCTTCCTCCTTTTTTTCGCCACAGCCGGAGATATTGAAGAAGATCAGCAAACACGCTACACTCACCAACCAAAATTTAAATAATAATTTACCTTTTCTCATCTTTGCCTCCTTGATTTAAATAAGTGCTTCTGTTAAATTCTTCAAGAAAAAACCGCTAGCTTTTCTTGTTCCCGCAGTTAATATCAAATGCCGTGGGTTTGTCAAAGAGAAAATGACGTGTTCCAAACAACTCGGATATTATGCAAAATTGTTCTACTGATATTCTTGGTAGTCTTGCCGTCAATCCAGCTATCCTGCACATCGCTGGGGTTAAAGCCGTTTCCCGGAGAAGATGTTCCGAAATATCGATCTCAAAAAAACATTGTCAAACAGGGCTACACGGTGGTTCCTTCGCCTTACGGACCCCTTCCTTCCATTTATTTCGGTTACAACCGCAATCGCGATTTTCGACCCAGTGCATCCGCGAAGAATGATCAGGGCATCGATATCATTGAATTTAAAATACTAAAAAAGGAAGGTGTCTGGGACAGGCAACCTTATCTGGTTTTCAGTGATGATGACTTTGACGGTATCGCCGACAGACTCTTTTTGGATTCGAATTTAGACGGCGCATTGGATAAAATTTACGACATTGCATTAGAGGGTTTAATAATGAACAAAATTACATTCAAGAAATTTAAGCCCTGGCAGTGGAAACCACCTGTAGAGTTACCGCACAACAGCCTCGATCTAATCTGAACCTGAAATCAGGGCTCCGCATTGAAAAATTTGATTTGATTGTCAGAAGAAAAACAGTCAAAAGTCACCTTATCCCTGTAGAACTTATATCCTGCCTTCTTCGACTGCATGACAGGCCACCTTAGTTCCGGAATCCAGGCGGATGAGCTGCGGAATTTCTTGAGTACAGCGTTCATTCGCATAGATGCAGCGGCCGTGGAAGACACAGCCCGAGGGAAGGTTTATGGGTGTCGGGACCTCGCCTTTGAGTTTCAGGTGCTTGGGTTTCTGAACGCCGAGCTCCGGAATGGCACTCAGCAGGGCCTGGGTGTAAGGGTGACGCGGTGACGCGTAAAGCGCTTTGGTCGGCGCCAACTCACAGATGGTGCCGAGATACATGACCGCCACGCGAGTGCTGATGTGCTCAACGACCGAAAGGTCGTGGGTAATAAACATATAGGTCAGGCCCCGCTTTTCCTGGGCCTCCATCAGCAGGTTCAAAATCTGGGCCTGAATGGAAACGTCCAATGCTGAGACTGGTTCATCCGCTACAATAAATTCGGGATCCACCATCAGGGCACGGGCGATGCTGATCCGCTGTCTCTGTCCGCCCGAAAACTCGTGAGGATAACGAGTGGCCCAACTGGGTTCCACTCCTACCTGCAGCATTACTTCGGCCACCTTGTCTTTGGCTTCCTGAGACGTGATGGATTTATTATGGAAATAGACCGGCTCCTCTAAAGTTTTTTTGACCGTCATGCGGGGATTCAGGGATGCGTAAGGATCCTGAAAAATCATTTGCATTTTATTCCGATAGGGCAGCATCTTCTGGGGCGTCAGGTTGTCAATTCGGTTGTTTTGATAATATATTTCACCGCTGTTGGGCGGATATAATCCCAGAACTGCTCTTGCCAGAGTCGATTTGCCGCAACCGCTTTCACCCACCACACCTAATGTTTCACGCGGCATGATTGTGAGGCTGACATCATTGAGCGCTTTTACCGTTGTTTTCCTGCGAACGATTCGCCAGTTCTCCCAAGCAAGCTGTTCAAGCAGGCCACCGGAAATATCGAAATGCTTTACAAGGTTTGTTACGGCTAACAGGCCGTTTTTATTTTTCATTGCTTATTTTACCATATGGCAGGCGGTCATTCGGTCATATTCATCAATGCTGATAAGCACCGGCACTTCCGCCTGGCACACCGTATCGCTAATTTTACAGCGAGGATGAAACGCGCACCCCGGGGGAATGTCGGTTAGGGTCGGCATCATGCCGGGTATCTGGTTTAACCGCGTTCCGGGCTGAAGACTGCCGGGTATAGCTTTGATGAGTCCCTGGGTATAGGGGTGTTTAGGATCCTGTATAATCGCTTGGGTGGAACCGGCCTCCACGATTTTTCCCGCGTACATGACAGCAATCTTTTCGGTAACCTGGGATACCACACTCAGATCATGGGTAATCAGGATAAATCCCATTTTTTCGGACTCGCACAACTCCAGAAGCAAGTCCATGATTTCCGCCTGAATGGTGACATCCAATGCGGTCGTGGGTTCATCGGCAATAATCAAAGAGGGGTTTGTTAACAGAGCAATGGCGGCAACGATACGCTGCCGCATCCCTCCGGAGCACTCGTGGGGATACTGATGTAACCTTTTTTCCGGGGACGGGATATGAACTTTTTTCAATTTTTCCAGGGCAATATCCATTGCGTCTGCTTTACTCACATTTTGATGGGCCAGCACGGTTTCGACCATCTGAGTTCTGATCGTCAGAACCGGGTTGAGGGTCATCATGGGATCCTGGAAAATCATACTGATCCGGTTGCCACGAATCTCTCGCATCTTTTCTTCGGGTAATCGGTTTAATTCCTGACCTTCAAATAAAATCTTGCCTGCGGAAATATATCCGGGTTTGCTTAAAAGATTTATTATCGCAAAACCGGTAACCGATTTTCCGGCGCCGCTTTCTCCCACGATACCAAGGCGTTCCCCCTTGTCCAATGTGAAGCTGACGCCGTTGATGGCAGTCAATTCACCGAGTCTTAAGGCAAATTTAACTTCCAGATCTTTTACTTCCAGTAGATGGCTCATTTAGTTGGTATTTGGTATCTGGTGTTTAGTATTTGGTATTTAGTGTTTGGTAAATGCGAATCGAAACACTTCCCATTTATCCCTTATAAAGCTTCGGGTTCAGCACATCCCTCAACCAATCCCCCAGAAG
>CBDUUO010000326.1:0-4398 GCA_965370395.1 uncultured bacterium | reverse complement strand
AACGTCAAAATCTTCGGCAAGATACCGGGCTGTCAGTTTCCCAAAGCGTCCAAAACCAATGATACCGATCATAATACCTCTGCTATCTGTTCAAGCCCATTTTTAAGATTTTCTTCTGAAACAGCGAACGATATGCGCAAATGCTTTGCCATGCCAAATGCTGCTCCCGCAACAACGGCCACGCCGGCCTGTTTTAAAAGATGCTCGGCCAATGCTTCGGATGTTTCATCGTTTTTTAAAACCGTTGAAACATCCGGAAAAAGATAAAATGCCCCCTGCGGTTTAATGCAGCCAAACAACTTTGATACATATTGAAAGGCCATGTCTCTTTTTTGCTGCAGCTCGGACTGCCGGGCTGAAAGCAAATGGCCGTCTAACGACAGGGCAGCCAGAGCTCCGTATTGGGCAAAGGTGCAAACATTGCCAGTCAGATGGCTTTGAATTTTTGAAAGAGCGCCAATAATTGGGGTTGCAGCGGTAACGTAACCGATGCGGAAGCCGGTCATGCTGTAGCTTTTTGAAAAACTGCGCGTGACAATAATTCGGTTGCGGACAGCCTCGATGTCAAACAGGCTGGCATGTTTGCATCCGTCGTATACAAATGCCTCATAGGCCTCGTCCGCGACGATAAACAGGTTGTGATCCGCTGCCAGTCGGGCGATTTTTTGCAAGTCGGCCATTGGATACACCGCCCCGCTTGGATTGTTGGGCGAATTAATCAGAATAGCTTTTGTGCGGGGGGTAATCGCGCGCTCGATGGCCTCATCATCCAGCTGGTGATCTTTCGTGGCGACCGGCACCGGCTTGCCCCCGGCAAGTTTGACCTGCTCGATAAAACTGACCCAGAAAGGCATGGGGATAATCACCTCATCTGCGGGATCGCAAATAACCTGAAAGATCATAAACAATGCCTGCTTGGATCCATTCGTAATCAAGATGTTGTCGATATCATAGCCGCTGAATTGCGCTGCCAGCCGGGTTCGGAGTTCGGAAAGACCGTTTACCGGACTGTAGCGGGTTTTTTGGGCGTCCAGGGCATTTTTTGTGGCGTCGATAACCGCAGCCGGCGTATCAAATTGCGGCTCGCCCACCGCCAGATCAATAACCTCTTTGCCCTCCAGGCGCAACTCCTGGATCAAGGCGGTAAAGGCAACCGTTTGTGATCCTGCAATGGACTGAATTTTATCGGACAGTTTCATTTTCTCTCATCTTCTGCCGCAGCGCGAGGTCGACCAAAACCAATGCGGCCATGCTTTCTACAATGGGTACGGCTCGCGGCACCACACAGGGGTCATGACGCCCCTTGGCTTCGAGAACAGTGTCGTTGCCCTCGAAATCAACGGTTTTTTGGGGCAGGCTGATGGTTGCCGGCGGCTTGAAAGCGACCCGAAAAATAATCGGCTCGCCGTTGGAAATGCCGCCCTGGACACCACCGCTGTAATTGGTTGTCGTCCCTAAACGATCTCCCTTTTTTATAAACGCATCATTGTGTGCTGAACCCCGCATTCGGGAGCCTTCGAAGCCCGAGCCGATTTCAAATCCCTTGGTGGCCGGAATCGACAACATGGCCTGGGCCAGCAACGCTTCGGCTTTATCAAAAACAGGTTCCCCCAGCCCGGCGGGGACATTGCGACACACGCAGGTAATGATTCCTCCCAATGAGTCCCCTGCCTTTTGCGCTGCGACGATTGCGTCCTGCATTTTTTCCGAAGAATGTGAGTCCGGACAGCGAACCGCCGATCGATCGACTTCTTTGCGGATAACGCTCATCATGTCGGGTGATGGCGCTTCAATCGTATAGACGGCGCTGGTCCAGGCAACAATTTCAATACCGTATCGCTCAGACAAAAATTTTTCGGCAATGGCACCAGCGGCAACGCGGCCAACGGTTTCTCGGGCACTGGAGCGCCCGCCGCCGCTTAGCGCTCGAATACCGTATTTTCGCTGGTAAGTGTAATCCGCGTGCGATGGTCGCGGCACCGAACGCATCCGGCGATAATCCGCCGGTCGCTGATCCGTATTTTTGATCATCAGCGCGATCGGCGTGCCCAGCGTTATGCCGTTATCGACCCCCGACAGAATAGCGACCCGGTCGGCCTCTTTTCTTGGGGTCGTCAATTCGCTCTGGGCCGGCCGCCGCCGATCCAGCTGGGGCTGGATATCGGTTTCGTCCAGGGGGATTTTTGGCGGACAGCCGTCAATCACGGCACCGACCCCCTGACCGTGGGACTCACCGAAAGTGGTGACTCGAAATAGGGTGCCAAATGAACTGGACATGAGGATTATTCTCCTTTTTATTAGAAACTATCTCAAAAATGCATCAACGACAGTGCGCTAAAGTTAGAAGTGATTCAAAGTGACTAAAGTGAGCTAAAATGCCTAAAGTGCCTAAAGTTGTGGTTTCGCTTCGCTCAATCTTTTTTCTAAAGATGGCAGAATTCATCAACTTTAGTCACTCTTTATGAAAGTGATCTACTATTTTTGAGACAGCTTCTATTGGGTCAAAAATTAAATCGACTTAGGGTTCATATTTCCTGGATTCGCGTTGCAGCCTATCATTTAACTTTTCAATGATTCTTTGGGTAATTTCATCAACCGGCACGTCATCGGTATGGATGGAAAAATCACTGGCGCTTTCATAACAGGGATTTCTCTTCAAGAGCATGTCTTCGATTTCCTCCATCCGTCCCCTGTCGGTCAGCGCCGGTCGAAAATTCCCGGTGTTTTTATCCTGAAGCATTCTTTTCTGAATGCTTTCAGCGGTTGCGCCTAACCAGATAACCATACCGCTGGTTTGCATTGCCTCGACATTATCTGCATCGAGCACCACCCCGCCGCCGGTGGCCACGACCTGCCGTTTCTTCGTGCAGATCTGCTTGAGCGTTGAGCGCTCCCGGCGGCGAAAAGCTTTCCAGCCTTCAGTGTCGACAATATCTTTAATATGCTTTCCGCATTCTCTGGCCAGCATTATGTCGGCGTCGACAAATGACCAGTCAATGGCGTCGGCAATGGATTTGCCGATGGTAGTTTTGCCGGTACAGCGATACCCGATTAAAAAAAGATTCATGATGGATACAATCTTTCAAAAACCTGCCAGAAAGCGGGAAAGGATTTTTCAACACAGCCCTCGTTGCGAATACAGATGCCGGGTACATTTAAACCCGCAATTGCAAAGCTCATGGCAATGCGGTGGTCATTATAGGTGTCAACGACTGAGCCTCGCGGCTTGCCGCCTCTGATGATCAATGCGCTATCGGTGCAGGCGGCCTCGATGCCCATTTTTTTGAGCTCGGTTACCGTGGCGGTTAAACGATCGCTTTCCTTTGATTTAAGATGGCCCACATTTTTGATCACGGTTGTCCCCTCAGCAAATGCTGCCACCACGGCCAGTGTGGGCACCTGGTCGGGCATATCGGCCAGATCGGCCTCAATCGCACGCAGCGGCCCGCCGGCAACAGCGATGCCGTCTGATTCTCTAGAAACGCGGCACCCCATCTGTTGCAGCAGGTTGACAAAACGCACATCCCCCTGGGCCGAATCTGCGTTGACCCCCGTCACCGTGATTTGAGCACCGCTAATAGCCGCCGCGCCCCAGAAATAGGCGGCCTGCGAGCAATCCGCTTCCACAACATATTTACCGGCACGATAAACTTGTTCTCCCGGAACTATAAATTTTCGGTAGCCCTCGCGATCAAGCTGGATGCCGAAGGTTTCCATCAGTGCCAACGTCAGGTCCACATAGGGTCTGGATACCGGCGGGCCGCCGGCAACCCGAATTTCAAGTCCGTTTGGGGTGCATGGTGCCATCAAGAGCAGCGCGGAAAGGTACTGGCTGCTCTTTTGACAGTTGAGGTCCACCTGTACGGCGTTGATCGTTGCGCCTGTAACCTCGACCGGCGGACAACCGTTGTCCTTCAAAGATCGGGCCTTAACGCCCATCTGCTGCAGTGCATCCAAAAGATCTTTTATCGGCCGCTCTTGCATGCGACTTGTGCCGGTCAGGGTATAGATTCCTTTACCCAGCGCTGCCATCCCGGTTAACAGCCGCATGGAGGTTCCGGAATTGCCGAGATAAATCGGTGCGTCGCAGGGTTCCAGACAACCGCCCTTTCCATAAACCCGCACATCAGCGCTGTTAGCTTCAATTCGAATACCCATCTGTTTGAGCGCTTCCATTGTAAATTGCGTATCTTCACTGACAAGGGTGTTTTTAAGGGTAGACACCCCGTCCGCTAAAGCCGCCGCAATCAACATTCGATGCGTATAGCTCTTTGAGCCGGGCACGCTGACCCGGCGGTCGGCAATTTTTTGTGTTTTTATCTCTTTCATTTCGTTAGAGAATCAATTGTAAAGCTGTCTCAAAAAAATCAGATCACCTTCAGAAAAAGTGACTAAAGT
>CBDUUO010000325.1:0-4404 GCA_965370395.1 uncultured bacterium | reverse complement strand
GATGGGCTGCGCCCCAAAAAGTGGTCCAGTTTTAGGACAGTCAGGTCCCCACTTCCCAAAAGCACTGCATTACCACATTTGCAGCAGCTGGCAAAAGTGCAAATCTCCAAATCTTCCCGCTTACTTTTCCCTTGCGTACCGAATACGTCAGAAACGGCAGCCAAAATATACAGGCCGTTGAGTATCTCAAAAAGTTCTGTGTCCAGAAATCAATATAGCCTGTTAAGTACTTTATGAAAATTGGACCAGTTGACCAGCAACACAATGAACCAATCACCGCCGCAGTTGCTAACCAATCAATCCTTATCCGCCCATCGGTCTGCAGAAAAACTCCTGTCGAAGTTCAAGTTATTTCTTCGGCTTCTGTTTTGTGTTGGGTTCGTTGATCGCCAGTGACACACAGATGATTTCTTTGTCGTTGCGGGCATAGATTCGTTTGTTGGCAAAGGCCGGATGCGACCAGACCATTTTTCGCCCCCCTGATTTTCCTGTTGGTTCAAGAATGTGGCATCGGTCAATCTCTTGATAGCCATCGACTGTCAGTTTGGCAATAATCAGGTCGCCCAGATCATTTGCCAGAAAAAACCGTTCGCCATTTTTGATCGTAAAGGCATTTGCCCAGATGTGCGTTTTTGCTTTAGTCGTCGGTTTAGAAGTTTCCCAGATTCGCTGTCCAGTTTCCATATTCACACAGCGATATACCCCTTCATGACCGCTGGCGTAAATATTTCCTTCATATAGAAATGGCGTATTTAACGTACCAGCGACGCCCAGTTTTTTGTTGCCCCGCCAGAGCACTTTGGCTGTAGGCTTTTCAGCGTCCAGCTCTATCATCGTTGAATAATGACGAAAGCCCATAACAAACAACGAATTGCCAAGTAATCTCGGCGTTGCTATTGCCATACCGCTCCATGTTTCTATTGGTATTGACCAGTATAGCTTGCCCGTCTGAGGGTCAAGCGAATTTATCGATTCGCCATGCCAGATGATCAATTGGCGAGTTTGGCCTACGGTATAGATAATCGGAGCCGAATACCCCGGACCCTTACTGCTCAACGCACGCCAGATTTCCTTGCCGGTATCTTTATTGAAAGCAACGGCTGTTGATCCGTCTCCACCTACGATACAGATCAGTTTATCGCCATCGACCAGCGGATGAGCGCAAATGCCCCATGTGGGGACTTTCAGTTTATATGCTTTTTTGAAATCACATTTCCATACAACATCACCGCTGATGGCATTGAGGCAGAATAGATTTCCCTGGGCTCCAAGAGTATAAACTTTGTCGCCAGAGACTGTTGGTGTTGCACGCGGGCCTGCGGGATATGCTATATTGTATGGACAATTATATTTATGTGTCCAAAGTACCTCGCCGTCAGTTTCACGTAGGCACAATACCCGTTCTACCCCCGGTCCCTTACGCCGGGCGTAATTGTCGGTTTGCTCAGCGGTGGGATCGCTCCCTTCTGTGACTCTATCGGCGACATACACTCGCCCATTGGCAACTGCAGGCCCGGAAAAACCTGTACCGACCTTTTTCCGCCAGACAACTTTCGGCCCGCCGGCGGGGAACGATTCGACTATCCCCTTCTCCCGCCAAACACCATCTCGCTGCTCACCTAACCATCCGGGCCAATCATCGGCGTTTGCACTTACCGATAACAGGGCTAATAAAACTACCAGGCTGGTAGTTCTTACTGTCCAGAGATGTCGCCGGGAAATTCCCGAACATTTAAAAATAGTTCTATGCATGGCAATGATCTCCATTATATTTACTGCAAACGGCTGCAATTTTCCTGTTAGTTTTGAGCAGGCTTAATGTTACACATTTTACCTGGGATTTCCCATATAACCTTGCATATTCCTGCTCAGCTACGCCGCTGAGCCTAATTTTCCAATAGAATATCAAATCTGTCTTAAAAATTCAACCTTTTTAGCGTTTCCTTCTCAACATCACCGCACCGAGGCCGAGCAGCAAGAGAGCTGTTTTGAGCGGATTCTAAGGCTGATTGAAAGAAAAGGTGGGTAACGGATTGAACATACGTTTGCAACTGGACTGAATTTCCAAGAAAATTCTTGGTTGTTCAAAGTGATTTTGGTAAGAGTATCGATGTCGTTAGGAGAAAATCATGTTTTGTAAGCGTTTAAATGGGAAATTTCAGTCAAAAATGCTTAGGAGAAGATAACTGATTTTACCTAGTAAAAAACAATATTCTATGTTCGTGATAATCTGTCTTTGCGCTGCCAGTGTGTATGCTGGGCAGAACTGGCCCGGTTTTCGCGGAGCAGGTGCTGCGGGTGTGGCCGATGGTTTCACCACCGTTGTCAAATGGGACATTGAAAAATCTGAGAACATCCTCTGGAACACGCCTATCCCCGGCCTGGCACATTCGAGCCCGGCCGTATGGGGGGACAAAATCTTTATCACCACCGCCGTCAAAGAAGACGGCAAATCAAATTTGAAGGTTGGGCTGTACGGAAGCATCGAATCCGAACCCGAAGATCAGGCTTTCACCTGGCGACTTTACTGCATTGACAAAAAAACCGGCAAAATTCTCTGGAGCAAAGACGCCCATACGGGAAAACCAAAAGTAAAACGCCACCCCAAATCCTCGCACGCAAATGCCACTGCCTGCACCAACGGCAAATATGTCGTCGCTTTTTTTGGCTCCGAGGGCCTGTACTGCTATGACATGGATGGCAATATGATCTGGGACAAAGACCTCGGGGTCCTCGATTGGGGTTTTTTCCGCAGCCCGTCGGCACAATGGGGCGGGGGCAGCTCACCGGTGATACATGAACAAAAGGTAATCGTCCAGTGCGACGTACAGAAAGATTCTTTCATAGCGGCCTTTAACTTAAAGGACGGCTCGGAGGTCTGGAAAACTCCGCGACAGGAGGTCCCCACATGGAGCACACCCACCGTTTTTGCAGACGGGCGGCACTTACAGATAATCGTCAACGGTTTCAAACACATCGGTGCTTATGACCTTGCTGCCGGGAAGCAAATCTGGAAAATGACTGGCGGCGGCGATATACCCGTACCAACGCCTGTAATATCCGACGGCCTCATCTATATCACCAGTGCCCACGGCGGGATGTCGCCAATCTACGCGGTACGAACCGGTGCAACAGGCGATATCTCTCTTGGCAAAGACCAGACGAGCAATAAGCATATTGCCTGGAGCATGAAAAAAGGCGGCAACTACATGACAACGCCGATAGTCTACAAAGGCCTGCTTTATTGCTGCGCCAATAACGGAAAGTTAAGTTGTTTTGAGGCGAAAACAGGTTCGCTGGTTTACCAGCAACGATTGCAGCCTCCCGGCAGCAAGGTATCGAGCGCATTTTCGGCATCGCCGGTCGCCGCTGTCGACAGGATATATTTCACCGGCGAAAAGGGAAATATATATGTCGTAAAGGCAGGGGTTCAATTTGAATTGCTCGCGGTAAACCAGATGGCTGAAACCTGCATGGCCACCCCTGCCATCTCGCAGGGCGTTTTGTTCTTTAGGACCAGGTCGCATTTGGTCGCAGTCGGTAAAGAGGCCAAAACAACTTTGAGAGACTCTTATGTACAGTGACCTTTTCCCAGTTGGGAGGACATCATCTCCTGGTAACCAAGCCTGTCACGAACCAGTGGAACTGTTGATACGTCAGTAGTTTGCGTATACTGGTTTGGTTGCAACGTAAAAATCCGGAACGCTCAAAGATACGCAGGAATCGCATCTCCTTTTCCCTTCGTTTTCAGGCTAATATTAAGGGGGGCCTAAATGGGGGAGTTTTGACATGCCTGTAGGAAAATTTTTGTATATATTCTCAGAGAGATTGTTGCCCATGCTTGTTCTTGACCGGGAAGTCCTAAGATCTGTTACTTTCTTTAATCCAAAATACAGTAAAATGTTAATAATTACGGCGCGATCCCTTTAGCCTCCCTACGGATTACAACCTGACCCCTTTTAGCTCTTTTCGGACGAAATCTCTTTCAATCTTCATTGGCCACAATCTTACCGTTTGAATCCCGTTCGTATTTTTCGAGGTCGTCGGTAAGTTCATAGTAATCCCCTGCCTGATTCAACCAGATATGTCCTATTGTTTTCAGGCCCGTAGGTTGATCAAGGGTTCCCGCCGAAATGTAAATATAGACGTCTCCCCTGGCATCCCAGAAAAGGCTGCCGCCACACTCTTTGCAAAAACCGCGATATACATCGGGCGTCTCGTCTTTGACGGAACGATACCATTTGAGGCCGCGTTGTTCCACGAGTTTTAAATCCTCTCGTTTCGACGATGCGTAAGCAGAAACGTGGCCGTGTATATGGCGACATTTGCTGCAATGGCAATTAATCACGTTGTACAATGTCCCGTGGATTTCGTATTTCACTGCGCCGCATAAGCATCCACCTG
>CBDUUO010000324.1:0-4418 GCA_965370395.1 uncultured bacterium | reverse complement strand
CTTAATAATTATTTTTGCGCTTTTTATGGCAAGATATTTTTCAAAACGTAAATATGACGGTTTCGTAAAAAGTCTAATTTTCCCATTTATCTGGATTCCCGCCTTCGCGGGAATGACAATAAAGATATTAATATCGAGCAGATACAATAGCCGTCATACCCGCGAAGGCGGGTATCCAGGCGGTAAAGTGACTTTTTACGAGTTCATCAAATATTAGCATTTATGTAATAGTTGAAAGTGCCTAAAGTGAACTAAAGTGCCTAGAGTTTCGGTTCGCCTCCGGCGACTCCTTAACTTTAGATCACTTCAAACTTTAGATCACTTTAGTCACTTGAGGCGTTAGCCGACCGCGGCGGCGACCATGGCCTGCACATTTTCCAGTTTGGCATTGGCGGGAATATCGCAGCCGGATTGCAGAATAAAGCCCTGCGGGCCGATCTCCCGGATCAGGCGCGAGCAGTATTGGTAAATCTCGTCCGGATTCTTTAAAAACAGCATGGACGCCGGAACGTCTCCCATGATACACATGTGATTTCCCAGGACTTCTTTGGCCCTGAAAATATCGGTTTCTCCATCCAAGGCCATGATGCATTTACCCCGGGGAAGTTCTCCAAAACGCTCCAGCTCACGGGTCCAATCCGAATCCAGATGCAGCAATGCAATCAGACCGGCATCAACCACCTCATAAACCATTTTGCGGAAGTAAGGCCACACAAACCGATTCCACATGGTCGGTGATAATAGGCATGGCGCCGACCGCCAACCGCCGACCCACACCAGCGGGTAACCCAGGCTTTTTGCCCGCCGGATTGTTTTGTGTGCCAGATGCGGCAAGATGGCATCCATGGCGGCTTCGACTTTATCCGGAATTTCGAGCAGATCGAACGCAAATTTCATCAATGACCGGGCTCCGCACAGTAGTTCGATCGGCGTTGTGATGTCGCCTCCGGTCAGCACAGGCACGCCAAGGCGTTGCCATTCAGCGCGCACATTAACGGATTTACGCTCTGGCGGCAAATATTCGGGCGGCACATCATTGAGAATGTGCGCTCCCATCATTTTATTAAAAAAGTCCGGCCATCCAAGATCCAGGATGCGGTTATAGTCATCCCGGTCCATCAACTCAGTTTCAGTCACCTGCCACATCTCATTTTCAGGCAAATCCACGCCCGGTACGCGAACTTTGGACATAAAGACATAACAAAGCCCGTATGGCCAGAAAGCGCCATAGTTGACGGCATCTCCATCACCCACCAGATGAAACGCCTGGATCATGGTATCAATATTGGTTTTCGGGGATCGAAGAAACTCCGCCATGGGTGTTTGGGTGACATAAGCAGCAAAGCCGGAATACTCTAAAACAACCGGTGTACGGTCAGGTTTCTCCAAAGCGACTGCCTTTAAGATTCGTGTTAATCGCTGGTGGTATAGATCTTCAGTATTCATCGTTAAGCTATTGGGTGTCGATTATTGTTATTCTATTGAGTTTTCCAGTGGCGGATTCGGTGTCAGGTGTCAGATGACCCAGACTTGATGGCTAACGCTGGAAGACCGCGCCCTTGTCCGCACTGGAAACCATTTGCATGTACCGGGCGAGATAGCCGGTTTTGACCTTGGGCTCAAATTCCGGCAGCCCGGCGATCCTTTGATGGATCTCTTCTGCGGTTAGTTGAACATTGAGGGTTTTACCGGGAATATCGATTTCGATGATATCCCCTTCCCGCAGAGCTGCGATGGGGCCTTCGACGGCGGCTTCCGGTGAAACGTGCCCAATGGCTGCCCCGCGACTGGCACCGGAAAACCGGCCGTCGGTGATCAGCGCCACATCCTTATCCATTCCCATGCCGGCCAGGGCCGATGTCGGCGACAGCATTTCGCGCATGCCGGGTCCGCCCTTGGGCCCTTCATAACGGACCACGATCACTTCACCTTTTTTGATCTGAGCGTCCATGATGGCCTCAAATACGTCTTCTTCGGAATTAAAAATCCGGGCCGGGCCGGAATGGGTCAGCATCTCTTCAGATACGGCCGCCTGTTTGACAATGGCACCATCGGGCGCCAGGTTGCCGGTCAGGATAGCCAGACCCCCTGTTGGATGAACCGGCTTTTCAATTGAACGAATAACCGTATAATCCTTTACACCGGCTTTGATTTCCGTCAGCATGTCGCCAATCGATTTGCCATAGACTGTCGGCGGATCTTCTTTGATGAGTTTGGCTTTTTGCAGTTCGGCTAAAATGGCGGGAATCCCGCCGGCATAAAAAAGATCCACAACATGGTGGGGACCTGCGGGGGCGATTGAGGTCAGGTGGGGGACTTTAGCGGTAAATGGGTCAAAATCCCTGAGAGTTAAATCCAATCCGGCATAGTACGCCAGCGCCGGAATGTGCAGGGCCGTGTTGGTCGATCCCCCCAGCGCCATATCGGCCGCAATGGCATTGTGAAATGCATCTTTGGTCATAATGTCCAGAGGCTTCAAGTCTTTATTTACCAGGTCCACGACTTTATAGCCGGTTTCTTTGGCCAGCCATATTCGCTCAGAAAAAACAGCGGGGGCGCTGCCGTTAAACGGCAGGGACATGCCCAGGGCTTCAGACAGGTTATTCATCGTGTTGGCCGTAAACATTCCCGAACACGAGCCGGCGCCGGGACAGGCGGCGCATTCAAATGTATCCAGTTCTTCCCGGGAAATTTTTCCGCTTTTGAAGCGGCCCACAGCCTCAAAAACCTTATCCAGTCCCGTATCTTTACCATAAACTTTTCCCGGCAACATCGGACCTCCGGACAGAAAAATAGAGGGAATGTTCAATCGAGCTGCCGCAATCAGCATACCCGGAACAATCTTGTCACAGGATGCCAGCAGAACCAGACCGTCAAAAGGATGGGCCACCGCCATGGTTTCAATAGTATCGGCGATCAGTTCTCTGCTGGGTAGTGAATATTTCATACCTTCGTGGTTCATGGCGATTCCGTCGCAGATGCCGATTGTATTAAAAACCAGCGGTGTGCCGCCGGCGGCATAAACACCGGCTTTGACGGCATCGACCAGTTTATCCAGATGCATGTGCCCCGGTATGATTTCATTAAACGAATTGGCAATACCGATGATCGGACGGTTCAGTTCCCAGTCCGTGAAGCCATCTGCTCTTAACAGTGAGCGATGTGGCGCTCTTTCAGGCCCCTTGGTCATTAAATCACTTCGTTTAGGCATTTTTTCTTCCCTTTATAGTATTAATTTGAATTAAAGGCGGAACGGTTCGCTGAAACCAGAGGTAAAGACTGGCCGGCAGGACATCCATTTCAAGTCCGGCCGTCGCTAATTGATCAATGTTCTTTCTGCCGCAAATAAAAATACAGGCCAATTCCACCGGCAGTCATCATCGCACAAAGTATCTGTCCCATGGAAAAAGAGGATAAAACAAAACCCAGATGGGCGTCGGGCTCCCGAAAGTATTCGATGAAAAACCGGACCGTTCCGTAGCCGATAATATATAAAGCCAGCATAGCGCCTTTGGGCACTTTCATTTTGCGGATACTCCATAGAATGACAAAAAGAAAAACCCCCTCAAAGAAGGCCTCATAGAGCTGAGATGGATGCCGCAGCGCTTTTTCAGGTGCCTGTAGAAAATACATGCCGATCGGTGAGGTGGTTGGACGGCCGAATAATTCCCCGTTTATAAAATTTCCGAGCCGGCCGAAGGTATATCCCAGCGGCACCACCGGCACATATAAATCCACCACATCCCAGTAGTTAATTTTGGCTTTGCGGACATACCAGAAGCCGGCCAGCAATATCCCGATAAGGCCGCCATGGTATGACATGCCCGAGATGCCGGTAAAGGTAAAGCCGTTTGAAAACGAAAAGGGGAGAAAAATCTCGAGCGGATGGCGCAGATAATAGGATAAATTGTAGAACAATACATAGCCGAGCCGTGCGCCGATAATAAGGCCCAAAATGGCATAGGTGGTTAAATCGTTAACCTGATTCTTCGAGAATCCGAAACGCTCTTCATGTTTGATGCGATACAGCACCAGAAAATAGGTGAAGGCAAAGCCGACGATATACATCAACCCATAATACTGGAGCCTGAACCAGCCAATTTCAAATATGACCGGGCTTATATGTTGCGGCAAGTGCTGCCACCAATCCCAGAACTCACTCATAAAAAATTGTTTCTCACTCCTTTCAATTATGTCAGCCAATGATATGGCATTATTTTTTTTATGTCAAAGTAAGGTAGAGCTTCTCGTGTCAAGTCCCACAAAAATGTTACAAAAGTCGTGAGGTATATTGTAGTGCAGTTGAGTGCTTTAAATAACACAATGCCTATGGTTTCAGGTTTCAGTGTCGAGCACACGTTATATTGGTTTAATTCGTTCAATTGGTTCGGTTTAAGCCAACCAATTAAACTAATAAG
>CBDUUO010000323.1:0-4422 GCA_965370395.1 uncultured bacterium | reverse complement strand
AATGGATACCGTAAATTTGACCATTGATGGACAGCCGATTGAAGTGCCTGCAGGGACGACGATTCTGGAAGCCGCCCGTAAGGTCGATATTTTTATCCCCAGCCTGTGTTACCATCCGGATTTGCCGCCGGCTAAAGACCGCCCCGCGGTTCAAACTGTTTTCCATGGCAAACACAAAATAGAAAATGCCATGCCGGAACAACCCGGTAAGGGCTGCGGCATCTGTGTGGTTGAGATAGAGGACCAGAGCGATCTGGTGGGATCCTGTGCAACCGAAGCGGCAGATGGCATGGTCGTGATTACCCAAAATGAGCGCATAAAGCACAAGCGTCAGGAAAACCTGGTGCCGATCATGGCCCGGCATCGGCATGCCTGTCTAACCTGTGCCCAGCAGGAAGGATGCCCCCGTACCCAGTGTTCCTCCAATGTACCGGAAAATGAACGCTGCTGTTCGCAGTTCGGGCACTGTGAGTTGCAAAATATTGCCAATTATGTCGGCCTCTCGGATTCAACGCCCAAGTGGGTGCTCACTGATTTACCGGTACTCAAAGATCATCCCCTGTTTGAAAGAGATTATAATCTGTGCATTGGCTGCACCCGTTGCGTGCGTGCCTGCCGTGATATGCGGGGAATCGAGGCGCTGGGTTTTGTCTTTGATCAAAACGGACAGGTTCTGGTCGGCAGCGTCGCCGAAACCCTTGAAGACTCCGGCTGTAAATTTTGTACCGCCTGTGTGGAGGTGTGCCCCACCGGGGCTCTGGTGGATAAATCCGTGGAGCCGGCAACCCGGGAGGCGGATCTGGTTCCGTGCAAGGCCGCCTGCGCGGCCCATATTGATGTCCCCGGTTACCTGAGAATGTGTGCCCAGGGGAAACGGGATGAGGCCAACGCCATTATCAGGGAAAAAGTGCCGTTTCCCGGCATTCTGGGCCGGGTATGTATTCATCCCTGCGAAACGGCCTGTCGCCGCGGCGAGGTCAATGAATCTATCTCCATTTGTGCGCTGAAACGATATGCAGCCGACGGTGAAAAGGGCCTGTGGAAAAAGAAGAACCGGATGGAAGCCGATAGCGGTCAGAGAGTCGCCATTGTCGGCGCCGGGCCGGCCGGACTTACCGCCGCTTTTTATCTTCGCAAAAAAGGTCATGGGGTCACTGTTTTCGATGCCGGCCAAGCCGCCGGCGGCATGATGCGATACGGGATTCCCGATTATCGTTTACCCACTGAAATTTTGGATAAAGAAATTAATGAAATTCTGGAACTCGGGGTCGAATTTAAGCCGGGCCAGACCCTGGGGAGAGATTTTACACTGGATCAGCTGCCCAACGACGGGTACGATGCCGTCTTTTTAGGTGTCGGTGTCCAGAACAGCCGTCGCATCCCGCTGGAAGGGTGCAGTATTCCGGATGTGCTGTGGGGGATCGAATTTCTGCGCCGGGTGGCTGAAGGCGAAGATATCAAACTCAAAGACAGCGTGGTGGTTATCGGCGGCGGCAATGTTGCCGTGGATGTGGCCATGACGGCGCTGCGCTGCGGCGCCAGTGATGTCAAAATGGCATGCCTGGAATGTCTGGATGAGATGCCGGCCAACCCGTGGGAACTGGAAGAGGCGAAAGCCGAGGGTGTTGAGATCATGCCGTCCTGGGGGCCGGATCGGGTCATCAGTGAGGATGGCAAAGTGACCCGCATGGATCTGGTGGAATGTACCTGCGTGTTCGACGAGCAGGGTCAATTTTGCCCTGAATTCAGTGAAACCAAAGAATGTATTCTGGTGGATCAGGTCATTTTGGCTGTCGGCCAGGCCGCCGATCTTTCGTTTCTGGGGGATGGCAGCCCGATAAAGGTCGACCGGGGATTGATTGTTGTCGATGAGGATTCTTTTGAGACCGATGTCAAAGGCATCTATGCCGGTGGGGATATTACCAAAGCGCCGGGTGCCATTATTCACGCCATTGCGGCCGGCCGGCAGGCGGCTGCGTCTATCGATAATGCCTTAGGCGGCTCCGGTGATATCGATGAAGTTTTATTTGCCCGCGGCAACCCGGATGCCTTTCTGGGACGAGATGAAGGTTTTGCCTCCTGGAACCGGGAAAAAGTTCCTGAGCTTGATCCCGCCACCCGCATCAAGGGATTCCAGGAGGTCGCAAAAGGTTACAATGATGAGCAGGCGGCCAGGGAGGCCAAGCGCTGCCTGCAGTGTGATCTGCGGCTCCATCTGGGCTGCAACCCCGCGCCGCCCCAGCCATGGCTGCCTTTTTATGAGGCGCATATCAACCAGGTGCCGGAATCCGAAGGTGTCTTTAAGCTCTTAGATGAAGAGCACAATGTGCTGACCATCAAAGGCACGGCTAATTTGCGGCAAGAGCTTTTGATGACAATGGAGGACAATCAAAGCGCAACCCTGTTCGAATACGTGGAAGACAAAATGTTTTCGAAACGGGAAAGTGAGCTGATCCAGAAATATCTCCAGGAGCACGGTGAGATGCCGGGCGGGGGAGGGGATGATTTATTCGATCACCTTTCGCAGATTGATAAACTTGCTGCGGTCAAACCCAAGGGTTTTGAAAAAGGAAAGCAGGTCGGTTGAATCCCATTGGACCGTCGTGTAGACGTTTTCAATGCCCGCGGCCTTGTAAATTTCAAATATTTTTTGGGCCATGCTGGCGCCGATTTCCTGGCCCATGAAATTGGGGTTTACCCCCAAGGTGGCAATCCAGGCACTTTTAGCTTCACCAAATCCAGCGGTCAGAATGTAGCTGATCATAAACCCGACAACTTTGCCCTGATGTTCCGCAACGAAACAGGCCCCCTCTGTGCTTTGGGCGTGTTCTTCTACAACACTTTTGAAATCCGGTTCAACCGGCCGCCGCGTGATCGCTGCGTAAATCCGGGAGATCTCTTCTGCATCTTCAACTCTTAGCCGTCTTATTTGAAAATTTTCCACAGGCAAATTCCTTATCGATGGGAAGGTTAATCGATCCTGATGATTTTCACCTTGTGGCCAACCCAAGTTGGAGGCAAATAGACCCTGCCGCTGTTGCCACTGGATTTGACCCGCTTTTCGATCATTTCCTCACCGTATATTTCAAATTTCACCTTGCTATTCGGTGCTTCAGCGGCGGAATCTCTTTCATCCTCAACCGTTTTATTATGTAGATTTTTTGCATTCGCCACTATAAAAAGCCTCTTCCCTTTTAATTTAAAGATTGCAATCTAGTACAATATTTAATAAAGCTACAATAAAGCTACATTGTATCATAGTCAAGCAAAAATAATGCAAATATTAAAACAATTTCATGATATTGCCGGCGATCCGATCGGCTACGCCAGAAATTGGAAAGCAGAGACCCAATCCAGGATTGTCGGTTATTTTTGCTCTTATGCACCGGAAGAAATCATATGGGCTGCCGGTGCTCTCCCGTATCGAATACTGGGCGCCGGCGGTACGATCTCCAGAGCGGACGGGCATCTTCAGGCATACAGCTGCAGCCTCGTTCGCGGCGCCCTGGATGATGCGCTTCTGGGCAACCTGGATTTTTTAGACGCCACTGTTTTTCCCCACACTTGCGATTCCATTCAAAGATTATCCGATATCTGGCGATTAAATGCCGGCTTTGACCTTCATCTGGATCTGGTGCTGCCGGTCAAATTAAATACCCAAAGCGCTGAAAATTACATGCAGGCAGTGATTAAAAAATTTCGGCGCGATCTTGAAGCCGGACTGAAGGTTAAAATCACGGACCGCAAACTCAAAAAAGCCATTCAAACCTTTAATCAAATTCGAACCTGTTTACAGCGCATCTATGAAATCAGAAGAGATCATTCCGACAAGGTGAGCAGCCGTGACCTTCACGCAATTGTCAAGGCTTCCATGGTGATGGACCGCAATGTGTTATCCGACAGGCTGTCAGCGGTGGTCGATCAGCTCCATACCCAAAAACCAAGGACCGATACCCCAGGAAAACGACTGGTGCTGACCGGCGGGATCTGCAACATGCCGGAGATTTATCAGCCGATAGAAGACGCCGGGGGAACAGTGGTGTGGGATGATTTCTGCACCGGGTCGCGTTATTTTGAAGGGACGGTAGATCCGGAAGGGAATCCATTGAATTCCATCGGGCAGCGTTATTTTAATCGCATCATTTGTCCGGCCAAACACCGGGATTGTTTCAGTCGTGGTGACAGCCTTTTAAAAATGGTCGAAAATACGCGGGCCCAGGGGGTCATCTTTGTTCTTTTGAAATTTTGTGATCCGCATGCCTTTGATTTTCCGTATATAAAAGAATTATTGGATCGAGCCGAAATTCCCAGTATGCTACTGGAGATAGAAGACCAGCAAACCTCGATAGAGCAGTTGGAAACCCGGCTGGAGGCTTTCATCGAACTCCTCTAGAACCGTTTGCAGACATCCACCTCTTGCCC
>CBDUUO010000322.1:0-4428 GCA_965370395.1 uncultured bacterium | reverse complement strand
AGGGTTTCGAGTAACCCATTAAATCTGTAATCAAGGTCTGGGCCAGGGTTAAGGTCTCGCTATGCTCCATCTTTTTTATTAAAATGGCAGAATTCCTTAACTTTAGGCACTTTAGTCACCTTAGTTCACTTCTCACTTTTTAAAAATTAGGCACTCTTTCAAACGAGTTCTGATTTAAGTTGCCTGGCCATCAGGCGTTCATAAAAATTCGGGGCAAACCGCGACAGCCAATAGGCCAGTTTCCCAACCGGGGATAGCACCATCAAATTTTTCTTCTTTATGAGTCCCTTATAGACAGCATCCGCGACCCGATCGGGCGAATCCTGTTTGCCGAGCGTTGACTGCGGATGGCGGGTGATACGGCCGTCCCCGTCCAGGGCCCGGGTCTGCAAATGGGTCTGCACAAATCCGGGACAGACAATCATAATATGAACGCCGCTGCCGATTAATTCCGCTCTCAGTGAAGTAAACAGCCCGTGTAAAGCGTGTTTACTGGGCTTGAGCCGTGTATCTCCCCAAATTCGCCAGGGCGACGCTTCCCGGACTGACGGTGGTGGGATCGGTCATCACATTGATGCAGGTGGCAATGCCGGCGGCAAATGCTTCCTCCAGGGCCGGCTTAATATCTGCAGGATCTTCCACATACAGACCTTTTCCACCCAGCGCTTCAATCAATTTATGGTAATCGACTTTTCCGATGTAAGTTCCGTTTTCAATGGCATGACCGATGCGCAACTCCTGGCTGTGGCGAATCATACCCCATCCGAGGTCATTGCTGATGACCATGACGATGGGAAGGTTTTTGCGCAAGGCCGTCTCAAACTCCATAAAATTAAATCCAACAGAGCCGTCCCCGATAATTAAACAGACCCGCTGGTCCGGGTATCGCAGTTTGGCAGCATTGGCGTAGGGTATGCCCACCCCCAAACAGCCGTAAAGACCGGCATCCAGATAGCGACCGGAATTTCGAACGGTCCGGGTAATTCCCATCCAGACCTGGGTATCCCCGCCGTCGGCAACCACAATATCGTCTTCACGGTCCATAAACTGGTTAATTTCATGAGCAAGCCGCAACGGATGAATGGGAATATTTTCACTTTGCCAATCAGACTTCGCGGGCGCCTTGCCCTCTTCATCCGCCTGTTCGAGGGCCGATACCCAACCGGCAAATCGCTGACGAAGGGACCGGCTCATTTTTTTCTCCCGGATGATACGGCTGCCGGCTTTTAACAATTCCCTGACATCACTGACGACCGCAAGATCCACCGACCGGTTTCGACCGATTTCTTCGGGTTCAATATCCACCTGAATAATTTTTGCTTCCGCGTTAAAAAGGTCTCCAAACAGGTAGTACAGACTCATCCGGGCGCCCAGAAACAGCACCAGATCAGCCCCGGTATTGGCAACCAGCGCCGCACCGGGTCTGATGGCAAGCGAAGATTCAAAACATAAGGGATGCGTGTCGGAGATGGTCCCCCGCCCCAGGGCGGAGGTAAACACCGGGATTCCTGTTTTTTCAACGAATTCCACCAGTTCGTTGCCGCCATCAGCATACCACGCACCGCTTCCGGCGATAATAACCGGTTGGGTCGCTTTTTCGAGCATCGCTAGAATCTGCTCAACTTTATCCAGGTCGACCGCATGAGATTGAATAACGGTGTGAGGCGTCTTGATACCGTTGGGGCTGACCGTCGCATTCAGGACATCAACCGGCAGTTCCAGATACACCGGCCCGGGACGGCCGCTGCCGGCTGTGCGGAATGCAAAATCAATAAATTCCGGAATCCGTTCCGGTTTGTGACAGATCAGCGCCTTTTTGACCATCGGCTCGATAACCGGTCGTTGACGCATATCCTGTAAATCCAATTTTTCGATACAGTCGATTCCAACACACCCGGAAATAAGCACCAGCGGTGTATTTGCAAACCGGGCGTTTGCGACCGCCGTGAGCGCATTTGTAAAACCCGGCCCTGCCGTTACCATCGCCACTCCGGGTTTGCGAGTCATCCGGCCCCAGGCTTCAGCCATAAACACGGCCG
Organism: uncultured bacterium; assembly: GCA_965370395.1. Lineage (GTDB taxonomy): Bacteria > Desulfobacterota > Desulfobacteria > Desulfobacterales > JAHEIW01 > JAHEIW01. Next base: position 2,389 of record CBDUUO010000322.1, on the reverse strand, counting down.
CCTGTTCATGGCGGGTATCAAACAGGGTAATCGGCGTATTTTCCAGATATTGATAAATCGGCGTAATATGGCCGCCGCTCAGTGTAAAAATGGTATCAACTTCTTTGTGAACCAGCGCTTCTGCCGCCAACTGGCCCCCGGATATCATTTCCATAAATGCCCTCCTAACCCGGACAAGCCGGAACAAATTGCCACAAAGGCACCAAGACACAAAGCGAAACGCTTAACTTTTTGGTTAATATTCATCTTTGCGTCGTTGTGTCTTGGTGGCGTAAATGTTTTGCCACAAAATGCACAAAAATTACAACTAAGGTACTAATTAGGTTTGTTCACACGTCAAATGGTCGAATAGTCAAATCGTTCTGACCATTTAACGAATACACGAATTAACAATTTAACGAGATTTGATCGGAGATCAAATTTCCATGAGCTGGCCGCCGGTTATATTAATTGCCTGGCCGGTGATGTATGAAGATTGGCCCGAAGCCAGGAAAGCAACCAGATTCGCGACTTCAGCGCTGGTTCCCAGGCGGCCCATCGGGATCGTCTTTAGCATCTCCGCCTCCCGCTCTTCAACGGTCGAATCCAAGATATCGGCCTCCAGTTTAAAACGCCAGTCGGTAAAATCCGTTTGGATAACCCCCGGACAGATGGCATTGACCCGAATTCCGGCGCCGGCCAGTTCTTTGGCCATGACCTTTGTGAGCATGATGACCCCCGCTTTGGCCACCGCATAAGCGCCGTTAAACAAAGGCGGGACCTTGGCGGCTCTGGAAGCCATATTAATCACGCATCCACCGCTATCCATCATTAGCGGGACCAGTGCTTTTGAAACTCGAAATACGCCATTCAGATTGACATCGATGGTTTTCAACCAGGCGCCCTCATCATATGTATGGATGGCATTGGGCACCCCAAAAACGGTGCCGGCATTGTTGCATAAAATATTGATGTGGCCGAATTGCTTTTGCACTTCATCTGCCATCCGAGCAATGGAATCACTGAGGGTCACATCCAATTCAGCGGGTAACGCTTTGATCTTAAATTCTTTTTCCAGATCCCTGGCAAGACCGGTCATGTCATCCATGTTATCGGCAGCCGGATCATTCTGGCGGGTTTCTTTTCCGATCAGATCGGCGATGACCACATTGGCACCGCAGGCTGCCAGTTTGCGAACAATTCCGTACCCGATGCCGGACTTTTTCCCGGAACCTGTCACCACAGCTGTTCCACCCTTTAGGTCAAAGGTCATTGTCCTGCCCTCGATGATATGGGTTAGGGGTTAAATGATGGTTAAACTTGTCGAAGCGTAATAATTCATTAAGCATAAATTGTCTTACACATATTTCAGATTTCAGATAGTTATTTTTTGTCAAGTAGAAGTCAATAAAAAACGATCCCAGTTGACACTTATTATGCTTATTCTTAAATTGAGAAAAGAACGGACCGGTTCGGTTACCGGTGCTGGGATTTTGTTGATGCATGGTTGGGTCTTACAACCAAAAACCTTGTCTTCAATTTAAAAGAAAGGAGGGCTTATGAAAACCATAACCCGGATTATTGAGGAGCAGGTGCATCGTTGGCAAATCATGCATAAAGAAAAGACGGTAGAAAAAGAGGGGATTTCCATCGTCACCATTTCGAGAGAACCCGGCAGCGGCGGCCGCATCGTCGCAACCCGCCTGGCTGAAAAACTCGGCATCGAAATTTTCCACCAGGAAGTCATTAATGAAATCGCCAAAAGCGCCGATGTCAGCGTACAACTTCTTGAAACCCTGGATGAACGCGGCCTATCAACCCTGGAACACTGGATATCTTCTCTTGTCCACGAGCGGCATCTGTGGCCCGACCGGTATATGCAACATCTGATGAAAGTTATCGGCACGATTGGAAAACACGGCCGGGCCGTCATCGTCGGCCGCGGGGCCAATTTTGTCCTGCCGCCTGAAAAAAGATTCAGTGTCCGGATTGTAGGTCCGCAGGCGTGGCGTATACAAAATGTCGCAAAAGAATTTCATATTTCAGCTGAAGATGCCAAAAGACGGGTCATGCGAACCGAATCAGACCGCCGGGCATTTATTCGGAAATATTTTAACGCGGATATCGCTGATCCCACCAATTATGACCTGATTATCAATACGGCAACCTTAAACGTTGATGATGCCGTAAATGTGATATCCGCTGCCCTGGGGATGGTGGAATGTGTTTTTTTGGAATAGTTTTCTTAAAACAATAACTCATCAATACAGGACATATTAAATTTAGGAAAACATGACAAAGTGGAACATGGCGACTATTTTAAGATCTTACCCCTGTTTTTCATTTTGTTTACGATTAATTACTCCGCCCTGAAAAATAGCATATTGAGGGTTGCAAATTGTTCTTTGAA
>CBDUUO010000321.1:0-4429 GCA_965370395.1 uncultured bacterium | reverse complement strand
ATAGCGGTTGTCATAAATATGTTCCGTTTGCCAGATTTCCTAACAGGAGAAAATGCAATGTGTAAAGGCTTAAAATTATTTCAAACATGACAACCGCTATATTGTAAAAATGAAGAAAAATTAATAGAGCGTTTGGACCAAGCTATATTAGACGTTATTAATAACCCAAAAAAGACTCAGAAAACTGCCTGTATCGGAACGTTATTATGACAAACGCTCTAGCTATGTTTTTTGACCAATCGCAATCATGCGATTGTTCATAAATCCGTAATCACCATCCTTTTCATGGGGTGAAAAATCAGTGTGGATATTGATTCGGGTAAATCCGGCACATTTTAGCAGTTCCGACAAACCAGCAGCATCATAAAGTCGAATGGCATAGGTTTGATCGCGAATTAGCCCATCGGTTTTGCTCAAGACGATTTCGCGGGCACAGATAACTTCCCCCTGAAGTTCCCGCTGGCGGCAGACAACGATTTCTTCATCAACCGCATGCCAGGCATTGGGCTTAAAGCATGCTCGGATCGCCTCGCCGTCGGCGACATCCACCAGTATCCAGCCCCCTGACTGCAGTACCCGATACACTTCTGCAAGGATTTTGGCATCAGCCCCCTTTTTTTGAACATAGCCCATTGAATTTCCCATGATGATGACATGGTCATAGGTATCCGCCGGCATATCAATTTCGCGTGCATCTCCGCACATAAAATCCACGTCAACATCATCTTTGCGGGCTTTGTCCCTGGCAATTTCGATTAATGTCCGCGAATAGTCAAAAAGCGTGCACGCTGTAAAACCCCGACTGCTAAGCTCAATGCTGTGACGGCCGTGGCCGCCGCATAAATCCAGTATTTTATGGGAACCTTGGATCGGCAGCAAACTGCAGATCACATCCACTTCGCGACGCGTAATTCGATGGTCGCAAACCGAGCGCGCATCGGTGAGCAGATAAACCTCATCGAATAATGTTTTCCACCAATCCGGATCGACCCTTATGCTCATGATGGCCTCTACATAATAGTGGAGCGCTTCCTAATTAATTTTTCAATTTTGCTTTTAATAAATTCACAGCCCGTTTAATCGGTTTCAGGTTTCGGGTGTCAGGTGTCAGTGTTCAGGTTTCAGCCCTTGCATTCCTGACACCTCGTATGAAACTTCATTAAATTCGTCGTCATTATTAGGCTGAATTAATGTCTGGTGGGAGTGGCTTCCAGCCACGATCATGAGGTTGGCTAAATCGAGATAATCGCGGCTAGAAGCCGCTCCCACAAAATTTTTAAACTTTTTTCAGGTTCCAAAGAAGTTTCTTTTTCGATTCGACTGGCCGTTTTTCAGGCCAGCGGCTGGGCTTACACCTGACACCAGATAGCCCCTCCGGTCCAAAGACTGACACCTGAAACCCGACACCTGACACCTTAAATAAAACCGTGTTTTGTAAATTCCTTGTGAGACGCAACACTAGGTGCTGCCCCAAAATTAAACAATCCATCGGAGGCAATGATGGCCGCCGAGCCTTCCCACGGCTGCAAACGGGCGATATCGAGTTCTTCCTTTTCTATTTTGACCACTTTATCCAACTCCCCTTCCCGCCACATCTTCTCAAGCAGCAGGCAATCGGCCCATATTTTCTGACCGTAATCCCACACCGCCTTTATTTGCTCACCGGTAATCACCCGTGGTCGCAGGGCAATCTTAACCGGGCCTAAAAGATAGGTAAATTCCATCTCAGTCGCCATTTCATTCTGCTCTGCGATAATTTCCAGCAGATCCCCGCTGTCCATCGCCAGGATGGCATCATTGATTTGATTAACGGCATCTTTGACACTTGTTTGGGAACGCAACAGCGCCAGAGGCTGAAACCCGCCGCCACTGCCGACATTGGTCGGCACCCCGCCAAAGCGTCCGACAAATCCCAGCAGGCCTTTTGGACCCACCAGACAGCGAAAATCAGTCTGGACCTGTTCAAGACAGATCGTATTATTTTCCAGGTGCGGGACTTCTTCGGCCCATAATGACAGTGGAATTTTTTCCTGCACGATGTAACTGCCTTCGCCCAGCGCCAGCTCGATGGCTTCATCGATATCCGGATTCACCTCGCCTACCCGAACCCCGCGCCCGGAATAGCCTCTTTCCGGCTTAAGCACCAGTGCCTTCCAATTGCGGCGCGTCCAGCTGATGAGATCATCAATCAGGCGGCCGTCGGGCCCGTCGGTTTTACGCGGGTAAAACTGCCGGGTCCACGGGGTGCGCGCCACAATCTCTTTATGAAAGCGTTGCGGACAGGTGCCGGTGATGACTTCGAACATACTTTTTACATTAAACGGTTCGGTGCCGCGCGGGTTGATCACCCGGTGCTCTTTAACCGCCTGCAACACCGGGGTTAAATCATGTTTGCGATGCAACGCCAGCAGGACATCGGTGTTGAAATCCATAAACAGGATAGAAACCGGCCGGCCTTTCCAGCAAACCGCACCTTTTTTGAGCTCGAGTTCCTGCGGTGCCATCAAGGCACCGGTGATCCCCTCTTGGGCGCTCAGACGCTGCGCCAGGTTGCGGTTTTCGGTGACATCTTCCAATGTCTCCTCTTCCGCCACCACCGCGATAATGCCCGGATTACGCCCCGCGCGGGCTTTATGAGCATCGATCAGCATCTCTGCAAAACCGTCTACCGGGGAAAACAGGGGATGATCAAAATCCAGATCGACGTTAAATTTATGAATACGGGATAGCTTCTGCCAGACGGCCTTGCCGATGATTTGGGTGGTTTTTTGATAATCCCAGCCCCCGGGGCTCCCGAGGTTCCATTCGGAATGGTATCCTTGAAATTTTTCCACTTCAGATTCCTTTAGATGCTTGATGGCACCGGTTTAACCCGTTTCCATTTTGATGTTTCCGGATCGAATTTTATGCCTGCCGAACAGACCGTAACACAAATACCGTGTTGGGTTCAATTATCCTATTTAGATTAATAAATTGAAAAGACCCCCCCAGTCAAGGAAAGGACTCTTTTCGAAGTGACTTCAACTAAAAATCTTTTCGTTTTCCCTTCTTGACCCTTAGGCAAAGGACAAAAGTATTGACAAATTTAGTGACAAATATTAGTATTATATCAACATAAACATTTAAAATAATTTGTTAAATATGTGACAAAAACATGGACAATATATATGTAAAAAAGGTTATGACATTTAAGTCGGGAAAATTTGTATTTAGTCGTAAATTTTCTGTTCGAGAACTGCAGCCCCTTCGAATTGAAGCACAAATTCTTTATGAAACTGTAAAGGATTTACCTATACTACCGGATTTAGCCACCAATATGGAACAGGATTTGATTAGACGTTCCATTTTCGGCACAGCTGCAATAGAAGGGAATCCCCTAACCGAGGAAAGGGTTGGCCAGATTATTTCAGATACTAACGATATTCATATAAAAGAACGGGCCGAACAAGAAATTAGAAACCTCAAAAATGTGTACGACAAGATTGGATCATTAGGAACGATGGAAGCCCCGCCCCTACTTCATGAGGATTTAGTTAGACAGATTCACAAAACAGTAACGTTTAATATTGAAGATGAATATAACATTCCTGGTAATTATCGAAATCATTTGGTCAAAGTGGGAAACAGACAACATGGCGGAATATACACCCCTCCTAAAAACCTCAAGGACATAAAAACGTTAATGAAGGCTTTTATAGAATGGATTAATAGCGATGAAGTATTAGCCTTAGATCAACCTATCCGTGCTGCTTTATCACATTATTACTTAGGCCTTATCCATCCTTTCAGTGACGGTAATGGGCGTACAGCTAGATTTGTTGAAGCCCTCTTGCTACGCACTGGTGGAATCAAGTATGTTCCGGTGATGCTCTCAAACTTCTACTATCGGAATATAGATGATTATTTTTGGGCCTTTTCAAATTCGATTAAAAGCAAAGATTCATCTGTGACCCCATTTTTAAAGTTTGTTTTGACAGGATTTATCGAATCACTAAAAGATATTAAAGAAAAAATCACTTATCATATTCGAAAATTCACAATGCGCGATTATTATGATTTCTTAAGAAAAAATAAACATATCACCCAAAGGCAATTTGATTTGTTGACTATTCTTTTAGACTACGAAAAGTCCTTTACCCTTAACGATTTATTATCAGAGGCTCCCCTTAGGGTGCTGTACCAAAAAGTAACTGATCGAACCGCAAGGCGGGATCTAAAAAAGTTAAGCGGATGGCTGTTGAAGCGGACAGAAGATAATAAATACCATTTAGATTTAAAAGCCCTTGAACATAAAAAACCTAAAGGCAAGGGCAAGCCCTGATGATAGTTTTTTTGTGCACTCAGATGCACCCCATACGCACCCTGCCCCTTCAGAAACTAAAAAAGAGGTTGAACAAAGTGTTCTAACCTCTTGATTTTATTGGTGCGC
>CBDUUO010000320.1:0-4432 GCA_965370395.1 uncultured bacterium | reverse complement strand
TTCCACTATTCCACCATTCCAGTATTCCGCTACCATGAATCCGGTAAGCTGTTGGCACGAAAAAATTTTGCCATAAAAAGCAAAAAAATAATTTCTAAGATACTAAATGTGAGGTATATCAATGCGTATTGTTACGAGACCGGATTTTGACGGCATCGTTTGTGCGGTTCTGCTTTTTGAGGCTCTGGATATCAAAGAACCTGTCTTATGGGTTGAACCCAATCATGTGCAAAAAGGCCGGGTCAACATTCAAAACGAGGACATTATTGCCAACCTGCCATATAGCGAGAGATGTGCCTTGTGGTTTGATCATCACTTCACCAATCAAATTGACAAACCATTTAAGGGGGCTTTTAGAATTGCACCGTCAGCTGCGGGGATCATTTTTGAATATTACAAAAGCAGTTTGCAGCGGGATTACAGCGAACTGGTGCAGGCAGCAGACAAGATTGATGCGGCCAACTTAACACTGGACGAAGTTCTTCATCCTGAAAAATATCCCTATGTGCTCCTGTCGTTGACCGTTTCAAATGAAATGCTACCCAACGAGTCTTACTGGAATAAGCTGGTCGAGCTTTTCAGCGAATATGATATTCATCAGGTCTTAAAAAACGCTGAGGTAAAGCAGCACTGTCAAAATGTGGTCGCCCAAAATGACCGCTATGTGGATTTTTTAAGAAAACATACGATGCTAAATCAGCATGTTTCAATTACGGACTTCCGACCCTTTGACAAACTCCCTGGTGGGAATCGATTTCTGGTTTATTCATTGTTTCCCGAGGCGGCTGTCAATGTGAGAATTCGCTACGAGGACCCAAATAAGGATATGGTGGTCGTGAGTGTGGGGCACAGTATTTTTAATCCCAAATGCAACGTAAATGTTGGTTTGATGCTCGCCCAGTTTGACGGCGGCGGTCACCGGGGAGCAGGTTCCACGCGCTTACCTGCCGGCAAGGCCGATGAGTCCATCCTTCAGATAATTGATTGCCTGGTGAAAAACGAAAATAATGAAACTTAGTTTTTTGGGTTTCGGATTTTGTTTTAGACAATTTTTCGCTAACCTGCCTGATAAGCAACCCCGATAAATCAATTGTACCGCTAAGTTTAAGGCGACAAATAGCGCGCTGCAGGGTTGGTGTACATTGTTTATGATTTATCTAAAATTGCTGCTGACCGCAATTTTCTGGGGCGGGACATTTGTGGCCGGACGCAGCCTGGCCCAAAATGTCGGTCCCTTTTCCGCGGCGTTTTTCAGGTTCGTGGTCGCATCCATATTTCTGGTTTTCTTAACCTGGAAGGCTGAAGGCAAATTTCCAGTTTTAAGAAAAGGACAAATTCTACCGGTCCTTCTTCTCGGATTGACCGGTGTGTTCTGCTACAACCTGTTTTTTTTTAAAGGCCTGAAACTTATCGAAGCCAGTCGTGCTGCCATCATCATCGCCAATAACCCCATTTTCATCGCTCTTTTTTCAGCGGTGTTTTTTAAGGAAAAACTAAATACGCTAAAAATTACGGGGATTCTTATATCCGTATCCGGTGCCATTATCGCCATATCAAGAGGAGATGTGCTGGAAATTCTGCAAGGCAATCTGGGGCTGGGTGAATTTTATATATTTCTGTGCGTGGTCAGCTGGGTTATTTTTTCTTTGCTGGGAAAAGTCGTTATGGCCGATCTTTCGCCTTTATCATCTGTAACCTACAGTTCGATCACCGGCACCATTTTACTCTTTCCACCTGCGTTAAGAGAGGGTCTGGCTGACTGTATCTATTATTCGATTTCCGATTGGTGGAATATTTTTTATCTGGGTTTTTTCGGCACGGTGCTCGGATTTGTCTGGTTTTATGAAGGTATCAATCAAATCGGGCCAACCAAGGCCGGACTGTTCATCAACTTTGTGCCCATCAGTGCCATCTTGCTGGCATTTTTGATTTTAGGAGAACCGCTAACGCTTTCCCTGTTGATTGGAACCCTGTTGGTGTCTACCGGTGTATACTTGACGAATCGGCCATGAAAGAGCCAGATGGAAGTAAAATTTTTGCTGTTTTTCAAGCTCGACCTGGAACTGCCCCTTGTCGGTGCCGGCAAATAAAATGGATCAAACCAAATTTTAATTGTGCAAATGAAACCAATGCGCTAAAAGAAATTCGATTTTACCCGTTAGGATCTGAAATCCGATTTATCGGACCATCCGAACGGTTTCGGCATTTTTTAGGTTACCGGATGAGGGCAAAGAGATTGCTAAACGCCTTTTGCAGGAGTTGATTATGAAAAATGTGGCCGTGATAATTTTGATTTTGGTTAGTTTTTTCGGCGCAGGAACCGCAATATCGGCGGAGGTTCCGATCAGTCAGGCGACGGCTGAATGTATCGATTGCCACGCTTCAATTCATCCGGGTATTGTTAATGACTGGCAAAACAGCCGTCATGCCAGGATCACGCCCCAGGCAGCCCTGACCGTTGAAGGTGTTGCCCGCAAAGTTTCCAGCAAATCGGTTCCTGAAAGTTTGCAGAAAGTCGTGGTCGGTTGTGCCGAATGTCACACACTCAGACCCAAGGCCCATGCCGATACCTTTGACCATAACGATTATCGCATTCATGTGGTGGTCAGCCCGGATGATTGCCAAACGTGCCATGCGACCGAAAGACAGCAATATTCCGAAAATATCATGGCCCATGCCTATGGCAATTTAGCCAATAACAAGCTGTATCAAAAGCTGGAGCACAGCATTCTGGCCGCAACAGAATATAAAAACGGAAAAATTAAATTGGATCCGGCTAATGATGATACCAAAGCAGAGACCTGCTATTATTGTCACGGCACCAAACTCGAGCTCAGCGGGTATGAAACCCGGGACACCGAAGCCGCCGGGGAGTTGGAATTTCCGATAATCAAAGGCTGGCCCAATCAGGGGGTAGGGCGCATTAATCTGGACGGTAGCATGGGCGCCTGTTCCGCCTGCCATACCCGTCATACCTTTTCGATCGAAATGGCCCGCAAGCCATACACCTGCAAAGAGTGCCATGTGGGCCCCGATGTACCGGCCTTTAAAGTCTATGCCGCCAGCAAACACGGCAACATCTTTGCGGCCATGAATTCCTCCTGGAATTTTAAGGCCGTGCCGTGGACCATTGGCAAAGATTTTACGGCCCCCACCTGTGCCACCTGCCATGTCAGCCTGCTGGTCAACACCGATGAGGAAGTGGTGGTTGAAAGGACCCATCAGATGAACAATCGGCTGCCGTGGCGCATACTGGGATTGGTCTATGCCCATCCGCATCCTCAAAAGCCGGATACCAGCATTATCCGCAACAAAGACGGACTGCCCCTGCCCACTGACTTCGGGGGTGGTCTGGCGACAAAGTATCTGATCGATGAAAAAGAAAAAGAAGCTCGGCAAAAGGAGATGCAGGCCGCCTGTCTAAACTGCCATGATGCCTCCTGGGTCAACGGTCATTGGAAACGGTTTGAAAATACCATCCGGGAGACCAATGCGAAGACATTGACGGCCACCCGAATCATGGAAGATATCTGGCAGCACGGCTGGGCTGACAGAAAAGATAGTATATATAATGAAGCCATCGAAAGAAAGTGGAGCGATACCTGGCTGTTTTACGCCAACACGATCCGTTTTGCTTCGGCCATGGCAGGCGGGGGGGATTACGGCGTGTTTTCCGACGGTCGCTATCAACTGTCTAAATCGTTGATGGAACTCAACGACTGGCTTGATTTGCGGAAAAAACTGCATTCAGCTTCAAAAAAATAAATCGGAGTCTATTGGTGTATAAAAAATTGCATAGAGAAAAAACGGATGAAGCGGTTGTTGACGAAAGATTACTTCCCCTGCGCAGTGAGCGCTTTAAAAGCCAGATTGAATTCATTCTGGAGGTTGATAAACTCAAAAAGATATTGCGGCGGACGACGCTGCTGGATCGTTCCCGTCAGGAAAATTCAGCCGAACACTCCTGGCATATTGCCTTAATCGTTCTGGTTTTATCCGAATATGCTGAAGAAGACAATCTGGATCTTTTGCAGGTGATAAAACTGCTTTTGGCACATGATCTGGTCGAAATCGATGCCGGCGATACTTACTGCTATGATGAAATTGGCGGCCAGGATCAAAAAGCGCGCGAAATAAAGGCGGCGGATCGGATTTTCAGCATTCTACCCTCGGATCAGGCCGTTTCATTTCGGTCCTTGTGGGATGAGTACGAAGCCCGCGAAACGCCTGAGTCACAGTTTGCCAATGCCCTGGATCGGCTGCAGCCGTTTTTGCACAATTATTTTACCCGCGGGCACACCTGGCAAAAGCATGGCATCCAGAAAAAGCAGGTTGTTGCGAGAATGCAGCCGGTTGATGACGGCTCCCACCTCTTATGGGATTATGTCTCCAGCCTCATTGATGATGCGGTTAAGAAAGGTTATCTGAAAAA
>CBDUUO010000319.1:0-4435 GCA_965370395.1 uncultured bacterium | reverse complement strand
AAAAAAATGATAGTGGAATATGGCAAGGCAGCGATATTGCCTTACGCTGCCTTGTGTTCGTAAAGGTGCACATCTCTCTGGGGAAATGGGATGCTGATGCCCTCGGTATCGAAACGTTTTTTTACGGCCTCGGTGGCATCGAAAACAACCCCCCAATAGTCTCCCGTATTCACCCAGGCACGGGCAACAAAATTCACACTGCTGTCCGCCAATTCGGATACGGCCACCTGCAAGGGCGGATCTTTTAAAACGCGCGCGTCATTCGACAATATTTCGGTGATAATATCCCGGGCTTTGTCAATATCATCCGCATAGCCGATACCAAAGACCATATCCGCCCGCCGGGTCCCTTTCGTTGAATAATTGACAATATTATCAGCGGTTAATTTGGCATTCGGGATGATAATGGCTTTATTATCAGGCGTGGCCAGATGGGTGGTAAAAATCTGAATCTCTTCCACAGTACCGGTAACACCGGCACCTTCAATAAAATCGCCGACCTTAAAGGGCCGAAAGATGATCATCAGCACCCCGGCAGCAAAATTTGACAACGAGCCCTGCAGCGCCAGGCCTACGGCCAGACCGGCAGCACCAATAACTGCGATAAAAGAAGTTGTTTGAATTCCCAACATTCCCAGGGCCGCCAGGATCACAAAGGTCAGCAAGGCGAAATAGGTCATATTGGCGGCAAATCTGCTCAACGTGGGGTCGACATCTCGCTTTTCCATAACTCTGCCTGTCAGATTTCCCAGGTATTTGACGATCCAGCGACCAATGATAAAAACTGCCAGCGCCGCTAAAATTTTGACGCCGAAGACGGCAACCAGCTCATACCCTTTGGCGATTAATTGTTGAACCTCCATTCCACACCTCCTTTTTTTAAATCAGCAACTAAATGAACTACCTCGCAGCTCTGCTGCGGGGTAGTTCATTGATGATGGTTCCAAAAATAAAGGCAGAGCCAAATGCCGACGATTATGTCTATTTTTGAAGGGTCACAAAATTGACGGAATCATCCAGGCTAAGACGCTTCCACCCGACCCTTACATTTTCCGGACTTCCGATGCCGCTTACCCTAAGACGCTGAGAATTAATTTTAGGATATTTTGCAATGATATAATTTTTTACACTTTCAGCCCGCCTTTTGGCAAGCGTTTTGTTTCCGGACAGGTAACTCACTATTTTAACATGAATTTTTTTGTTGGTATTAATAAGTGCGCCCACCACATCCAGCGAAGGCTGGGCGTCTTTCAAACGAAATCCGGATGTAGGCTCAAACCGGATCTTTTCAAGAACCACCCTGAAATCTCCAATCAAAAAAATTCGGTAATCGAAATTGCCCCGTGCGTTGAGGTGATCCACGGCTTTGAATGCCCATTCTCCTTCCGGATAATGGCTCAAATACTGCTTCCAGGCGGCAATCTCCTCTGGAATGCGCTGCATTTGATTGAAAGTCAGCGCACGATTGTAAAGCGCCTGAGCATGATCGCTTTGCAGATCCAGAACTCGATCGTAAGCATTTAAAGCTTTTTCCCATTGACTGTGCTCCAAATAGCTGTGGCCCAGATACAGGTGTGCAGGCACATGGCGCTCATCAAATCTGATCGCTCTCAAATAGCTTTTCCGTTCTTTTTTAAGATTACTTAGCCCGTTGTAGCAAAGGCCTAACCAGAAGTGGTAATTTGCATTCTTGAAATCCAAGGCAACGGCTTCTCTTAGATAAGGATAAGCATCATTCGGCCGTTTCAGTGCCAACAGGTAACGCCCCATATAATAGTGGGCAGCCGGATCAAATGCATTTTTCTTCAGCTTCTCGCGAAACGTTTCAACGCCTTCATTGTATTTCTCATTATGAAGATAATATTGTCCCTGAACCCGGGACCCTATTCCGCAACCATACAAAAAAAGAAAGATTGCCAACAACAGACAACAACATCTGCAGGTTGCCGCACCGTTCAGGTTAGCCAGAAAGAAATAATCAGACTTATCTCTCATGTACCCGCCACATGTCTTTATCGGTATAACACTTTGTAGATCCTGTTCCACATCGTTCAAGATGGGTAGATAAAAAGCTGGAAAGAATAAATGAATGGTCATGACTAATATTTCGCGTAAAAACTGTCAAGAAAATCGGATTTAACTTAAGATTGTGGGATCTGTAACCAAACAAGATTCTCCTTGCACCATTAAACTATTTATGTCCAAATTATTACCAACCAACAAAATCTGTCCAAAGGAGGTATTATGGATAAAGATGTTGATTTATCCACTCGATTAGCAGGATTGACGTTTAAAAGCCCTATTGTTGTCGCATCGTCAGAATGTGCTGCCAATTTATCCTTAATCCAAAATCTGGTGGATAAAAATATCCGTATTCAATCCCACCGCAATGCCCCTATATCCCGGAAATCGATAAAAATTCCTGCGTACTGTGCGGTGAATGCGAAACAACCTGCATTTATAATGTATTTAAAGTCGATAAAAACAAAAAACATGTAATCATAGATGAGGGTAAGTGCTGGAGTTGTGGATTTTGTGTGGGCATATGCCCTTCGGAAGCTATTATATTGAGAGATAGAAACAATAAAGACAGGGTCATCTGGAACAACCAGGGTTTAGCAATGCCATTCATATCTCGTGGTAATTAAAAAATTTATTAAAACTTTTTGACTGTACTTTTCAATGAGAGTATAAACCGATACACAAATATATTTTTTCAATAAAGGAGGCATTTGATGACTGGTGGATATGCGGGAAAAATGGGTTTTGTCGATTTAACAACAGACGAAATTAAAATCGAGACACTGGATGAGGGGCTGGCCCGTGATTTTATCGGCGGACATGGACTCGGCGCGCGGATATTGTTTGAACGCCAGAAAAAAGGCGTCGATCCGTTAGGCCCGGAAAGCTATCTGGGTTTTACGACCGGACCTTTGACCGGAACAAAAGTGCCTACCGGCGGCCGCTATATGGCGGTCTGCAAATCACCTTTGACCGGTGGCTGGGGTGATGCCAATTCCGGCGGGTATTTCGGCGCGGAATTAAAGGCTGCCGGCTGGGATGCCATTTTTGTCACCGGTGCGGCTTCATCGCCTAAATATATTACCATTTTCGATGACCGCATTGAAATAAAAGACGCCACCCACCTCTGGGGTCAGGATACCATCGATACCGAAAAAACAATTCAAAAAGATGCCGGGGACAAAAAGATTCGCATCGCTTCCATCGGGCCGGCTTCTGAAAAGCTTTCGTTGATCAGCGGCATCGTTAATGATGGCGGGCGCATTGCGGCTCGTTCGGGTGTGGGCGCGGTCATGGGCGCCAAGAAACTCAAAGCGGTCGCCGTGCGCGGAACCGGCAAGGCCGGCATTGCCGACAAAAATGAATTGGATCGACTGCGCAAAGCCTTTACCAAAGAAATGCGGAATATGGGCGGATTTGCCCAATTACTGATGAAACACGGCACCTGCGGTCTGACTCCCGGCCTGGTTGCATCCGGTGCTACCCCGGTAAAAAACTGGCGCTATACCGGCGAGCAGTCGTTTGCCAATTTAGAGAAAATTAGCGATCCCGACACCGTCATTCAGTATCAGAGCCGCAAATACGGTTGCGCCAACTGTCCGATTGCCTGCGGGGGAATTTTTAATGTCACCACCGGCAAATACCCGGTCGGAGAAACCCATAAACCCGAGTATGAGACCATCGGCGCTTTCGGTACCATGTGCATGTGCGATGACCTGGAGTCGATTATTAAATTAAACGATATGTGCAATCGCAGCGGCCTGGACACCATATCGGCCGGAACGGCGCTGGCCTTTGCCATGGAATGCTTTGAAAACGGTATCATCACCGAGTCCGACACCGAGGGCATTGCCCTGACCTGGGGCAATGCCGAAGCCATGATCGCCATGATCGATAAGATGATTGCCCGGGAAGGATTCGGTGATATTCTGGCAGACGGCGTCAAGATTGCGGCGGACCGGATCGGAAACGGCGCCGAGGAATTTGCCATGCATGTGGGCGGCCAGGAACCCGGTCTGCACAGCGCCCTGTTTCTTCCCAGCCGGGGCACGGGCTTTGTTTGCGACCCCACTCCCGGCCGCCACACCGCAGCGCCCATGGCGCGCATCGATGGCGGTCCCGGACAGTTTGCCCCCTACCCTGAATTAAAAATTGGCCAATTTGAAAAGTACACATACACCGGCAAAGGCCCCATGAGTGCCACGGCTTCCCAATACCTTCAGGTGGGCGCCAGCGCCGGTGTTTGTCTCATGCCGATGATGTTTTTCGGCAATTATCCCCTTATTGAATTTTTCAACGCTGTGACCGGCTGGGACCTGGATATCAAAGAGGTGCTGTCTACCGGAGCCCGCATCCAGACCCTGCGCCACTGTTTTAATCTGCGGGAAGGAATTGCCCCGTCTGACGTCAAACT
>CBDUUO010000318.1:0-4442 GCA_965370395.1 uncultured bacterium | reverse complement strand
TGACACCTCTGAGCACTGACACCTGGTTCCTGAAAAATACCTGACACCTGACACCTGAACACAGAAACCTGACACCGGGGAGATGGGTTTGAACAAAAGCAAGTTCAGCGTAATAATCATTTTAATTGCAGTGCTGGGTGGTGCCTGCGGGTACCGCTTTGCGGAAGAGGGTGGATTTCCGGGAGATACCGAGCGTCTTTTCGTAAAAGTTCTGGAAAACAAAACGCAGGAGACCGGTGTTGAAAACATTGTAAGCGCCGCGCTTTTATCCGAACTGACCTTGCGCAAAACCGATGAACTGGCGAGTGGCATCGATGATGCTGATGTCGTCTTAAGCGGCGTTGTCAACCAGGTAACCATAAGGACGATATCTGTCAGCAAACCGGATGTAGCCGGTGAGCGGCGGGTTACCGTTACGGTTGATTTGAAATTGATCCAAAAAGACGGCAGTATTGTATGGGCTGCCAAAGGTCTTTCGGATTTTGAAGAGTACATTGTGGATACGGATACGGAACGGACGGACACAAACCGGAGGAATGCAATAAGGGTGCTTTCGAAACGCATCGCCGAAAGAACCGTTAATCGGTTTAGCGATGATTTCTAAATGCGGGTGAGAGATGATCGATGCTTAAAAAACGACAATCGTGTTCACCAGCCTGGAAAGGCGGGATATCTTTCGGGCAGCGGTTTTTTTGTGAATCACACCTTTTTTGAGCGCTTTGTCAATAATGGATTGAGCCGCATTCAGTTTAGCCAAGGCTTCTTCCTTTGACGCTTCACCGGATGCCAGGCGAACTTCTTTGGTTAGGTGTTTTATTCTGGTTTTCACCGCTTTGTTGCGAACCCGCCGTTTTTCGTTTTGACGGGCGCGTTTTTCAGCTGATTTATGATTTGCCAAGGTACCGACTCCTTTTTCCAAATAATAAGCTATTACTCATATAGAACGAGATCTAAGATGTCAAGAAGTTTTCTTCAAATTTAGCTATGTCCGAAAAATCCCAGGTGATTAAGGCAGCCGGCGTCGTTGGGGCTGCGACGTTACTCAGCCGCACTCTGGGCTATATTCGCGATGCGGCCATCGCCTGGTATTTTGGCGCCGGTTTGAATTCAGATGCATTTATTGCGGCGTTCAGGATACCCAACCTTCTCAGAAAGCTTTTAGGAGAAGGATCCATCAGTAATGCTTTTGTGCCCGTATTGACGGACTATCTTGCAAAGGACGGCAAGGATGAAGCCTTTAGACTTGCAAGATCTGCCCTTTGGGTATTGTCCATCATACTGGTGGCTGTTTCCATATGCGGCATAATCCTATCCCCCCTGATCGTAAAAATCATTGCTCCCGGATTCATTGACTCACCCGGGAAAATATCCCTCACCATTACCCTTACGCGCATTATGTTCCCCTATATTTTTTTTATCGGTTTGGTGGCATTATGCATGGGGATCCTAAATGTATTCGGACACTTTGCAGCTCCTGCCCTGGCGCCGGTTTTGCTGAACCTGGCGATGATTGGTTCGATATTTTTCCTGTGCCCGCACCTTTCGAAACCGGTACTGGGGCTTGCCGTCGGTGTGCTGGCAGGCGGAATTCTACAACTTGCACTTCAGCTCCCCGCTCTGGTCAGAAAAGGATTCATTTTCCGGCAGAAAACGAAAATCTTTCATCCCGGTTTAAGAAAAATCGGTCAGCTATTGCCGCCGGTTATCCTCGGCGGAGCCGTTTACCAGATCAACGTTCTGGTTGGAACACTTCTGGGATCCTTCTTACAGGAGGGCAGTGTAACGGTTCTATATTTTGCGGATCGTCTGGTTCAGTTTCCCCTCGGTATTTTCGCTATTGCTGCGGCAACGGCTGTTTTACCCAGTCTATCCCGGCAGGCAACCCTGGGGGATGTTGAAGCTTTAAAAGATACCTTTGGCTATGCCGTAAGATTAACGCTATTTTTGACCATCCCGTCCATGGTGGGTTTAATCATTTTAAGAGAGCCGATCATCACCCTATTATTTCAGAGAGGCGAATTCAGTTTGCAGGCGGCTCGGTTGACTGCCAGGGCGCTTTTATACTATGCTATAGGTCTATGGGCCTTTTCGGCAGTCCGGATTGTTGCCGCAACTTTTTTCGCGCTCAAAGATACGCGTACGCCGATGATTATGGCGACGGTTTCTATCCTGGCCAATATTGTGCTGGGAATCGTTTTAATGAGACCGCTGGACCTCGGCGGGCTCGCGCTGGCGACATCGCTTGCGTCCGTTTTGAACCTTGGGCTGCTTGTGCATGCCTTGCGCAAGAAGCTCGGCTCCCTGGGATGGAGACGCATTGCGCAATCGGCCTGCAAGACACTGGGCAGTGCTGCAATCATGGGCACTGTTGTCTGGGCTGTTGCGCGGCTGCTCATTCCGACTGAAGAAGGTAAATTCACCGAGCTGGTTGCGGGATTGGTGGTCTGTGTGATGATCGGCCTGATCGTTTTCGGGGCCTGCTCGTATATAGTCAAAAGTCCGGAATTTGCGAATGTGGTTGCCGAAGTTAAAAAGGGAATAGGAAAAAAATGACGAGAAAGCAAGG
Organism: uncultured bacterium; assembly: GCA_965370395.1. Classification (GTDB taxonomy): domain Bacteria; phylum Desulfobacterota; class Desulfobacteria; order Desulfobacterales; family JAHEIW01; genus JAHEIW01. Next base: position 1,876 of record CBDUUO010000318.1, on the reverse strand, counting down.
TGTCTTCTTATCCATCGCCGTTGTGCTGCTGTTCTCACTGCTGTTTTTTATCATCTTCGGTGAGCATGGTTTAATAGATTTAAATACCTTTAAAACTGAAAGGGATCAGCTGGCTGAAAAAAGTGAACAGCTGACCCGCAAGAATCTCTCCTTGAGTGTTGCAATCGATCGGTTAAAGCATGATCCGAAATATATTGAAAATGTCGCACGACAGGAACTGGGTATGGTCGCAGAAGATGAGCTGATTCTGAAACCCCAAGGTTTGCTGGAACCATAGGCCTTAGAATCCTTTTACAATTACTTATCCGCAGATTTCGCAGATTTCACAGATTATATTCAGGTAAGAAAAAGATGGAAAAAGAAACCGACTTTTATACGGGCACAATGGCAAAAGTTTATGCTGACCAGGGACACTGGGATAAGGCTGCTGAAATTTATCGCCATTTACTGCGACTGGAACCCGAGCGGATTGATTACCTTGAGGCTCTGGCGGAGGCGGAAAGAAAGTTAAATACAGCCGGCAACCGGCCGGTTGAGGATTTGGCGCCCTTATTCCACCAATGGATTGATCTGATGCTCAAGTATAAAAATTTACAGAAGTTACGCCGGCTGAAAACTTAGATCTTCAGAGATGAATTTCTAAAACACGAAAGAGAATCGATTATTCTTCACGATTTACTCTTTCGTGTTTTGGTTCGGGGCCTTTTCTTTTGGATAGAAAACGGCCTTAACCCGCTTCTGCGGGCTACTTTCAACCTTTATTTGCCCATTTTTTCGATTAACCGTAATTTTTGATCCGGTTAAAATATTTTTCCCGCTCGTCACTGTCGAATTTTCACCGATGAGAACAAGGACCCGCGTATCCAGGTCGTATTCAACCCGATCGGTTTCGGCCTTGTATTTTTCAGATGATACCACCACATTGCCGCTGGCGACAATCCGTTTTATTAACTCCTGGCTGCCGGTTTGTTCTTCATTGCGATCCGCATTATCTTTATAATAAATTCGGAGGCGCTCTGAAGTAATCACAAGATTTCCCTGACTGGCCCGCACATCTCCCACAAATTCCGCAAACTTTTCCGCATTGTTGGTGATCAATTTATCGGCAACGATCTGAATCTGCTCATCGGTCTGATTTGCGTCCTGTTCTTTTGGCGCCTCTCCGGCAAATACCCAGGATGATAAAAGCACCGTGGTAAACGTAAAAAGCGTAACTCGAATCCAAAACGGCCGGTATTTTACCGGTTGGCGTAATCGAAATGTTTTCACGATATCTCCTCGGGCCGGGCCGTGTTCATCAGTTCCATATCATGCTGCTTTAATCTTCAATAGTTCCCGTTTTTTGGTATTCCTTTTGAATGCGCTTGAGCATATCAAAGAGCTCTTCTTTGGAAAATAGGCCTTTTTCAATTAGCAGCTGGGCAATGGCATCCAGTTGCATGGAATTGGCCATCAAAAGATCCTGGATCGTCGCAATTTCATTTGAATCACTCGGGTCTACCACGATCATATCGCCGTCTTCCAATTCGGTTCTTCTGTCTTTGCCGCTTCGCCTTTCGGCGCCGTCATGGGGTGCAATAATCCACCTGCGATCTAAACCTGAACGCCTGTTTTTGTCGTCTTTCGGACTTGGACGCTTGGCATCGGCCATAATATGAGATCCTTTTACAAGTCAGGGGCTTCGCCCCAATTTAATTTTAAGATTTCCGCTTAAAGATGAATTAGAGATGGGTTCTATATAATACAATTGCAAAGGATGGTCAATGAGTACCGACTTGTCGTTTTCCGGCCTGAGCCGGCAGGGGGTTTCTATAGCGGTTGTCAAAAATTTGTTCCGATAATCTGTCATTGCGAGGAGCTTAGCGACGAAGCAATC
>CBDUUO010000317.1:0-4445 GCA_965370395.1 uncultured bacterium | reverse complement strand
CGCTTCTTTTTTTTGACCATGATCAGATTCAACCGGAGGAAAAAATGCCGTAATCCAGGGTCGTTTTCAAAAACATGTTCAGACCAATTGCGGTTTCAATATAACGAAAAGGGCCTGATAAATCAATTCCAATTAAAATGAATCCTGTTTGCCAAAAAGATCTTGAATTATGTTAAACTATATTTTAGGTATCATTACGAACTTTTCGGTTGGTTGCAGGTAAGCAATATTGATGGTCTCGTAAAAAGTCCTATCGCCGGTCATTGCGAGGAACGAAGTGACGAAGCAATCCCATGATTTCAGAGACTTGGATTGATAGAGATTGCTTCGCTGCGCTCGCAATGACAGCTTGGCAGACTTTTTACGAATTCATCAATATTGAACATCGAAAAGAAAGGGTGATTAAGCCGTGAATGTCAAAGAATTTGTAGACCGTTTTAACTTACACGTGGCCGCCGGGCAAAACGAGCTTGATCGGCAAATTCAAGGCGGGTATTGCGGTGATCTTTTAAGTGATGTAATGGCCAATGCACCAACGGGCTGTATCTGGCTTACGGTGCAAGCCCACCAGAACATTGTCAATGTGGCCGTATTGCATGAAATGGCGGCGATTGTCCTCACCGGGGGACAGACACCCGATCAGGAGACCATTGATCGAGCCAATAAAGAAGGCATACCGCTTTTGATGGGGTCGCATTCGGCTTATGATCTCGCCGGTCAGGCCGTTGTCGCCGGCCTGGTGAATCAGTCAGGGTAACCATTTTTAACGGGATCAATCCACTATTAATTTCTTTTGATCCCCGAGGAATAGTGCAGCGATGTGCCGGATTCCGCAGGCACCCCTTTTTCGAGTTTGGCGAGATCGTTTTTGAGCGTTTCAATCTCGCTTTCGATTCCGTCCAGGGCATTGCGATGCTGGGCAATGACCTTTTGTTCAATGGTCTGCCGCGATTCCAGCTGCTTTAGCTGATTCCGCAACTTGCTGATTTTCTCCCCCCGGAGGGTGTCGCTGATCCGGTCCATCAGATGACTGTGCTTACCTTCCGGATCGGTAATAAAATACCAGGTTTTGGTTTGAAAACTGTACCAGGCTTCTCCGGAAACGTGCTTGCCTCTTAACCGAACACCGGCCTTCCAAACCCTAAAGCCGCCTTCTTCTTTAGGAACTCCATGGATACGCGCCTGTCGGCGGCGCCCATCCTCACATTGAACCATCTGTTTTTCCATATTCGTTCTCCAGCAAATTTGCACCGCTTTTCATAATAATGTTCCGAATTGCGGTATTGCGGTGTAAGCGCTTGTACGGTTGTAGAAAAAAACGTTTGAATACCGCAACGTTTTTTTGACAACCACTATAGGCCCCAAGCCAATTATTTTTATGCTTTTTATGCCAGAACTATTGGAAAAAGGCAATGCCCGCAATCTACCGTTACCATCAACCATTTTTTCGAAATGAGCAGGGTGCCGGGTGCGAGGTCTTAAGCGGCATCCTGCTGGTCTTTGCGTTTAAGCGATCGGTTCTGATTCTCGAGCTGCTGAGCTGCTGTCGCCGTTTTTCAGACCGCCCATGGCCTTGGTCAATTCCATCAGCACGCCCAGCCCCTGTCGGGCCTCTTTGCTGGACAGGGCCCCCAGCATTCCAAAAGGCCCAACCGGTTTGGCTTTCTCCAGATCGACCTTTGACGGCAATGTGGCCATTTTTTTCAAAAAGGCCTGAGCCTGCGGATCGCTGAGCTTTTGGGCCATTCCCAGCAGCGCCACCAGGCCGTCACCGATTTGTTCGACATCTTCGGGACTATAAGACGCTGCAATCTTGGCACGCACATCCAGGGTCGATTGAATAATTCGCAGGACGCCTTTTTGTTCGAGGTCATCCAGGTAGTTGATCAACTGCGGTACCGATGACTTGAACAGGGGCTCAATGGTGAGCACAAAGTCCACAATGTTTTCCAGTTGTTCAAGGCCGAACTGCAGGTGCTTTACGCTGCGCAAAAAGCGCTTCATCAGCGCCAGCAGGTCTTCCAGCTGAAAGCCGGACTCCACATCTTCCAGCTCTCGGATCAGCAGCCGAAATGCCTGACCGCTCAAGGGAATTAAATCTTCCCTGAGTTCATTGAGGCCTTTGGCCGATGCGGATATCGGAGCCAGCTGAGCCTCGATGTGATCGAGTCGCTCAAGAATTTGTTCTTCGGTTGTCATGGCGGCCTCCTTATGCTTGTGTCAGGACGTGGCGCATTTTGCCGGCCATCGTCATTTGTTGTTCCAGGGGCAATTCCACACCCTTGAGCATCATGTTCCAGTAAACCCACTTGAACATCATTTTGCCCCAGTAATTCATATAGCTGTCGCCCAGCAGGCTGAAGGGACCGAGGCCCGGAAAGGGGAATTTACCGGGCAGCGGTTCATATTCATAGTTAAAATCAATCAAAAACGCTTTTTCATAACCCGAGCAGATGAAGCAGGTCGCATGGCCGTCAAAGGTCCCGAGCGGTTCCTGATCGTCGATTTCACGGATTAAATTATTGACAATCGTTTCGGATTCATAGTGGGCCACCGCGCCGGCCTTGGAGGCAGGTACGTTGGTGGCATCACCGACAACGAAAATATGGTCGGCATTTTTGGCTTTGAGGGTAAAATGATCTGTTTCAACGAATCGCAGCGCATCTTCAAGGCCGGTGCCTTCCAGGAATTTGGCACCAAAATTGGGTGGAATCGCCACCAGCAAATCATAGTCCAGTTTTTCGCCCTTGTGCGATTCAATTGTTTTTTCATCTGCATTGACCTGGGCGATATCAAAGTTCGCGGTGACTTTAATGTTCTTTTGAATGGCAATGTCGCCCAGGATGCCGGAGGCGATCGGCTTTGAAAATGCACCGGCCATGGGTGTTACCAGTTCAATTTCCACGTTGTCGCGTGCACCTTTGGTGTCAAAAAACCAGTCGGCCATAAAAACAAACTCAATAGGGGCCACCGGGCATTTGTACGGCAATTCGGCGATGTTGAGCACCACCCGGCCTTTATCGAAGTATTTTATCTTTTCATGCAGGGCCAGGGCGCCGTCCAGGGTGTAAAAATCATGAACATTTTTGTGCCAGTCATCCATCATGCCTTCGACTTCTTCAGGCTCGATGCTGCAGCCGGTGGCGATAACGAGCCAATCATAGTTGTATGACCCTTTTTTTGCTTTGACCTCGCGTTTATCCGTGTCGAGTCCGACGACCTCATCCAGAACAAAATCAACGCCCTCGGGGATGAACTCCCGCTTGGGTTTTTGGCAATCTTTTGCGGAATAGACACCGAATGGAATAAACAGCCACCCCGGCTGGTAGTGGTGGACTTCATCATTGTCGATGATGGTAATCTGCCACTCTTTGGGGCTTAACTTCCTGCGCAATTGGCTGGCCACCATCGTTCCGCCGGCTCCTGATCCTAAAATGACAATTTTTTTCATGGAATCCTCCTGTTAAGTTAGGGGCTTCGCCCCAATTGGCCTCCGGCCCGTTGGGTCTACGCCCCAGAGGGAATGTTGGAATGCTGGAACACTTGAAAAATGGGTTTTGACCTCCGGCCCCGCTTCCAGCCCATAGGGCTTCCAGGCCGGTGGGTAGAGCCTACGGCTCGGAGAGGATACTGGAATGTTGGCTTAATAGAAAAATTCGTCTCAGACCGTTAATTAAAAATGGATAATATCCTTTGAAAACCGAGATTGCATCATTCCACCATTCCATATTCTTAATCTTCTCCAGGGTAATTTCCGTCCATCAGATCGGAGATGGCCGTAGAATCCAGTTTTTCATACAGGACTTCGGTGGCATCGCGCCAGGCCAGGCGCACCTGGCAATCATCGGACATGGGGCATTTTTCGGGAAACCTGACACATTCAACCAGATCGGGCTGCCCCTCGAATAACCGCACAACCTGTCCCAGAGAAATATTTTCAGGCTTTTCCGCCAGCAGATGCCCACCCTTGGGGCCACGCACGCTGGTCACCAGTTTAGCCTTTTTTAGGGGCCGGATAAGCTGTTCGAGGTACTTGACCGAAATATCCTGGCGTTTTGATATTTCGCCGATTTGGACCGGGCCCTGGTCCTTATGACGAGCCAGATCGACCAGTATTCTGGCGCCGTAGCGGCTTCTTGTGGATAGTTTCATTTATTTTTGCCCCCGATTTCCAGAGTTTTTCAATCTATATAAGATTAGTATGGATTAGCTGCAAATTTTTCCCCTGTCAAGCAAAAAATAATATTTTTCCGGGCAGAAAATATACGGTGCTGCAGTTTACTTTTTTGTCATCTAAAACCCATGAAACTCAAATCCCGGATGACGATCCGGCCGTTTGAACCCCTTTATTGACATAACGGGGATCGGGTTTATTATTAATTTACCTGCGTATCTGGAAAGTCCAAGTTACCATTAGATAAACTATCTGTGGGAGCGGCTTCCAG
>CBDUUO010000316.1:0-4449 GCA_965370395.1 uncultured bacterium | reverse complement strand
TTTGAAGCTAAAATGCTCAAAGAAATTCCGCGGTCGGGGTTTCATTTTCTGGGTTCCGGCAAAGAATCCATTGCAGAGCATACCTTTAGTACAACATTTATCGCCTACGTGATGTCCCAGTTAGAACCCGACATCGACGCACTCAGATTGATCACCATGAGCCTGGTGCATGATCTTCCCGAAGCCCGGATCGGGGATCTGAATACAGTGCATAAAACATACGTCACGGCAAACGAGGCCAAAGCGGTCAAAGATACCACTGAAAACCTTCCCTTCGGGTCATCAATCGTTGACCTTATTGATGAGTTCAATGAAGGTCGCTCATACGAAGCCAAATTGGCCCGTGATGCCGACCAGCTTTCTCTTATTCTGGAGTTAAAATACTTATCTGATATCGGATATGCCCCTCCTGATAAATGGCTGCCGCCTGTGCTAAAGCGATTAAAAACGAAAATCGCGAAAAAAATAGCCCAGAGTATTATGGAGACCAATCGAGACGATTGGTGGCTCAATAATTATGTTGACACCGAATAAGGAAATTATTAGAAATTTATCTTTTTGTCTTTAAATGTATACATTGGAGGTGAACAATGAGCTGGCTGATACGCACCTTTAGCTCATCCATCGGTAAAAAACTACTGATGGCCATTACCGGGCTGAGCTTCACCGGCTTTCTGTGCGCCCACCTGGCCGGAAACCTCACGCTTTACAAGAGTGGCGTGGTATTCAACACTTATGCTGAAAAACTTCACTCGCTGGGTCCAATCTTGACGGTTTTCGAATTCGGACTGCTGGCGCTTGCCCTGATTCACGTGACCATCGGCATCATCCTTTTTGTGCAGAATTTAAAAGCAAGATCTGTGCCTTATAAAAACGACAGGAGCGCCGGCGGACGCACCCTGAGCTCCGTTACGATGCCTTATACCGGGTTTATTATTCTGGCATTTGTTATTTTTCACCTGATTAATTTTAGTTTTGTGGACAAGACCCAGCGAACGATTTTTGAAATTGTCTCTTCAGCCTTTGCCAACCCGATCTATATCATCATTTATGTGTTTGTTATGATTGTCTTGGCATTGCATATCCGGCATGGGTTTTGGAGTGCCTTTCAGACAATTGGCGCCAATCACCCCAGGTACATGCCGGCGATTATGATGTTGAGTGTTATTGCCAGCTTGATTTTTGGTTTTGGGTTCGGTCTACTGCCGATCTATCTATGGTCTATTGGGTAGGCCTTCAATTGAGCGAAAAACGCTCAATTGAAGGTTATCAGTTAATAGTGATTGGTTATTAGAAGTTGGCGGGTGCCTCATTTTAACATTTATAGATGATGAATCATAAAAGCGGGTATTATTTCGATTAAAACCATTAACAAATAACGAATAACAGATAACAACTTCCGCGATGAAAGGAAACACGATGCAGCTTGAAGCCAATATACCTGCAGGACCGCTGACCGATAAATGGGACCGGCACCGTTTTGAATTGAAGCTGGTCAACCCGGCTAACAAACGAAAATTTGAAATCATCGTGGTCGGTACCGGTCTGGCGGGCGCATCGGCTTCAGCCAGCCTGGCTGAGCTGGGATACCCTGTCAAAACGTTCTGCATTCAGGATTCTCCCCGGCGGGCGCACAGCATTGCTGCTCAGGGAGGGATCAATGCCGCCAAAAATTATACCAATGAGGGCGACAGCGTCTGGCGTCTGTTCTACGATACCGTTAAGGGGGGTGATTTTCGGTCCCGCGAAGCCAATGTGTATCGCCTGGCCCAGCTGAGCAATCATATAATCGATCACTGCGTCGCCCAGGGTATTCCGTTTGCCAGGGATTATGGCGGCTTGCTGGCCAACCGCTCTTTTGGCGGCTCCCAGGTATCCCGGACGTTTTATGCCCGCGGGCAGACCGGCCAGCAGTTGCTGCTTGGCGCTTACAGCGCTTTAATGCGCCAGGTGGGTACCGGCAGGGTCACATTATTCCCCCGGCGGGAAATGCTGGATCTGGTAATCGTTAACGGGCAGGCCCGCGGTATTATTGTTCGAAATCTGATCAACGGCGAACTGGAAAGCCACGCCGCCGAGGCGGTGGTGCTGACCACCGGCGGATATGGCAATATCTATTATCTTTCCACCAATGCTGAATCCTCCAATGTTGGTGCCGGATTTCGCGCCTATAAAAAGGGGGCCATGTTTGCCAATCCCTGTTTTACCCAGATCCATCCAACCTGCATTCCGCATACCGGTGATCATCAATCCAAGCTGACCTTGATGAGTGAAAGCCTCAGAAACGACGGCCGTGTGTGGGTACCGCACCATTCAGGTGACATCCGAGAGCCCCAGGATATCCCCGAAGAAGATCGCGATTATTATCTGGAACAAAAATATCCCAGCTTCGGAAACCTGGTGCCCCGGGATGTGGCTTCGCGAGCGTCCAAAGCCCAATGCGATGCCGGAAAAGGGGTGGGGCTGACGCGCTGTGCGGTATATCTGGATTTTGCCGACGCCATCAAACGCGACGGCAAAGACATCATCGCTAAAAAATACGACAACCTCTTTGACATGTACGAACTCATCACCGATGATTCTCCCTATGAAAAGCCAATGATGATTTACCCCGCATCGCATTACACCATGGGCGGTTTGTGGGTCGACTACAATCTGATGAGCACGATTCCGGGATTATTTGTCCTGGGAGAAGCCAATTTTTCCGATCACGGTGCCAACCGCCTGGGGGCCAGCGCCCTGATGCAGGGATTGGCCGACGGATATTTTATCATTCCCTATACCATTGGCGGATATTTTGTCGGGACAGAACTGTCACCGGTCAGTAAGGACCATGCGGCGTTTAAAGATGCCACCCAATCGGCGACTGAAAGCATGGCTAAACTGATGTCCATTAAAGGCAAGCGCACCGTCGACAACTTTGCCCGGGAGCTGGGGCAAATCATGTGGAATTATTGCGGCATGTCCCGCAATGACGCAGGGCTGCAAAAAGCCCTCCAGCTCATTCAAGATCTGCGGGCTGAATTCTGGGAAAATGTATTGGTGCCCGGTACGGATAAGGAATATAACAAGAGCCTGGAAAAGGCCGGCCGTCAGGCCGACCGCCTTGAATTTGCCGAACTCATGATTCTGGATGCCCTGGATCGCACCGAGTCGTGCGGAGGCCATTTTCGGGAGGAATCTCAAACTGAAGAAGGCGAAGCCAAACGCGATGATGAAAATTTTTCGCATGTTTCGGTCTGGGAATATGATGGTTACGGCAAGCGGCCGAAACTTCATAAAGAACCATTGGTGTTTGAAAATGTGGAGTTGTCCCAAAGGAGTTACAAGTGAAAAAACTAGTGAAAACCATTAATGTAACCCTGAAAATCTGGCGCCAGCAGGGACCTGAGGAAAAGGGTCATTTTGAGACCATTGCCGCTGAAAATATATCGGTTCATATGTCCTTTATTGAAATGCTGGATACGGTCAACGAGCAGCTGACCCTCGAAGGCAAAGACCCGATTGCTTTTGACAATGATTGTCGCGAGGGAATTTGCGGCACCTGCGGCGCGGTGGTCGACGGCCGGGCCCATGGACCGCAAAAAGCGACCACCCTGTGCCAGCTTCACATGCGAAAATTTTCAGACGGTGACACGATTGCGGTGGAGCCGTTCCGCGCCCGGGCCTTTAAGGTCATCAAAGATCTGGTAGTGGACCGCAGCACGTTTGATAAAATCATCCAGGCCGGCGGATATATATCCGTCAATACCGGAGGCGCGCCGGATGGCAATGCGATCCCCATTCCCCAGGAAATTGCCGAAAAGGCAATGGATGCGGCCGCCTGTATCGGATGCGGCGCCTGTGTTGCCGCCTGCCCCAGTGCTTCGGCGATGCTTTTTGTCAGCGGCAAAATTTCCCAGCTGGCCCTGTTGCCCCAGGGCAAACCGGAAGCCGCCAGGCGTGCGCTCAGCATGGTTAAAACCATGGATGCCTGCGGTTTCGGCAACTGTGCCAACCATCGAGAATGCGAAAACGCGTGCCCCAAAGAGCTGTCCATTGTCAATATTGCGCGGCTAAACCGCCAGTTCTTTAAAGCCAGCTTTTTCTCGGATGAAACCTAACCCGGACAAGGCGGAATTGAAAATTGAAGATTGATTTACTCGTAAAAAGTCTGCCGAGCTGTCATTGCGAGCGCAGCGAAGCAATCTCTAACGAGCTAGGTCTCTGAAATCATGGGATTGCTTCGTCACTTCGTTCCTCGCAATGACTGGCGATAGGACTTTTTACGAAACCATCAAGATTGCAAATTGAATATTTGTGGATGTCGCTCGCGCAGCGCAGGCGCTTGCGCCGCGTGTCGCTTCGTCATTTTTATGATCGCTTTTTTATAAATGAAAGAATTCCTTAAATATTCAATATTCAATCGGAAATATTCAATTACAAACAGTATCAGTCTGGTTGGACCCA
>CBDUUO010000315.1:0-4457 GCA_965370395.1 uncultured bacterium | reverse complement strand
CGGAGTGAGAATCTTGAGGACTCTGACATCGCAGAGTTGGAATCCCACCTCAGGGATGAAATTGACCATCAAATTGAAAAAGGTCTCGACGAGGAGGCGGCCTTCCGTGCGGCGGTCGGAAAGTCCGCCCCTGCTGATATCCTCAGAGAGGAGTACAAAAAAGCCAAGCTCTACGAGAGAAGTCGTCCGTTTTGGCATCCCTCCCGCATCATGCCCTCCCTTATCTGGAGCTATATCAAGATCTCCCTCCGTAACATCAAAAGGCAGAAGGGCTTTTCTCTCATCAATATCGCTGGCTTGGCCATCGGGATGGCAGTCTGTATCCTTATCCTCATCTGGGTGCAAGATGAGTTGAGCTATGATCGGTTTCATGCCAACTCCGATCGTATTTTCCGGGCGATTGAGCATGAGGAACTTTCCGGTGGAGAAACCCTGTCCTATACTCAGCAGAGCCCTGCTCTGGGGCCGGTTTTAAAGTCCGAATATCCAGAGATTTTAGAAAGCGTCCGTTACGACAGTATGAGCAACCGTTTGGTACAATATGGCGATCACAAGTTTTACGAACAAAAATTTTCTTTTGCGGATCCGGAATTTTTAACTGTGTTTACGTTTCCCCTGAAAGCAGGGGATCCTGAAACCGCTTTAAAGGACCCTGCTTCTATTGTGATTTCGGAACGTATGGCGAAAAAATATTTTAATCAATCCGATCCAATGGGAAAAGTCCTCCGGATTGATAACCGGGTAGAGTTCATTGTTTCCGGAGTAATGGAGAATGTTCCCGAAAATTCGCACCTGCAGTTTGAATTTTTAGCCCCTTTCGTGACGATCAAACAATTTGGTCAGCCAATCGACGGTTGGGGTAGCTTTTATCTCGATATCTATGTCCTATTGGCTGAAAATGTCGATTACCATGATGTCAATGCCAAAATCCGTAATGTGATTTCCGAACACTCCGAGGGAGACAGTTTTACTGTCGACTTGCAGCCGTTGAAACGAATTCGCCTGTTTTCGAACACCATTTTAACTCCCCAGGTCGACGGAGATATCAAATACGTGGTTATTTTTTCCTTGATCGCTGTTTTTATTCTTTTGAATGCCTGCATTAATTTTATGAATCTGACGACTGCCCGTTCCGGCCGCAGAGCTAAAGAAATTGGTATGCGTAAAGTCGTCGGCGCCAGTCGCAGGCAATTGATCAGACAATTTTTTGGAGAATCGATCCTGCTGGCTTTTATTTCTTTGATCATTGCTGTTGCGTTGGTTGAACTGCTTCGTCCTGCTTTTTCGCAGCTGTCAGGCAAACAAATGTCCTTTTCGATGTTGGCTCAGGGAAGTGTGATTCTTGGTCTCCTGGGCATAACTTTGTGTGCGGGCCTGATTTCAGGTATTTATCCGGCCCTTGTTCTGTCAGCTTTTCAGCCGGTTACCGTCTTGAAAAGGATTATCACTTCAGGAACCCGGGGAGCCGCTTTCCGCCGGATTTTGGTGATTTTCCAGTTTACGATGACCTCGGTGCTAATTATCGGGATGTTTGTGGTTTTCCAGCAGCTGAACTTTCTCCGGAAACAGGATATGGGCTTTGATAAAGATCAGGTTGTGTGCATCCAACTTCCCCGTAATTTAATCTCAAAGGTCGATCTCTTAAAAACCTCATTTGAGAAGATTCCGGAAGTCATGGGAACTTCCTCAGCTTCTGCGATTCCTGGCCGGAGAAGAGCCTTAATGAGCTTGAATGAATGGGAGGGCCGCGGTTCTGAGGATCGGATCGAATTAGGTATTACTCATGTTGATGAGGATTTTCTTTCGCTTTTTAAGCTGGAAATGGCGGAGGGCCGCTTCTACTCCAGAGAGTTCACGTCCGATGAGGATGAAGCCCTGGTAGTCAACGAAGCGGCGATCCGTGCTATGAGTATGGAGAATCCGCTGGGGAAAGGAGTTTTAAATACGAGAATTGTTGGAGTGGTCAAAGATTTCCATATGCGCAGTCTTCATTATAAAGTTGCCCCTCTGGCACTCGTTCTCAATAAAAACAGGGCAAGGGTTGTATTTGTCAAAATTATGACTTCGAATCCTTCGCGAACGTTAGCTTCTCTCGAATCGTCCTGGAGCTCCATTGCTCCTGAATATCCCTTTGAATACCGGTTCCTGGATGAGGACCTCGAACAGCTCTATCAAGGAGACCGCCATTTGGGAAAAGTCGTAAACGCTTCGGCCGCACTGGCTCTGTTCGTGGCTTGCTTAGGGCTGTTTGGAATGGCTTCATTCGCAGCGGAACAGAGGACCAAAGAAATCGGGATCCGAAAGATTCTGGGTGCTTCCGTTCCAGGAATATTTTCGCTGCTATCGCGGGATTTTATAAAATGGGTGCTGATTGCTAATGTGATTGCCGCTCCCATTGCCGGTTATGCCATGACGAAATATTTAAACACTTATGCTTATCACTCCAACTTGGGGCCGGTTTCATTTCTGCTGCCGGTGATTCTGACTCTGATCGTCGCCCTTTTAACCGTATGCTGGCAGGTGCTGAGAGCGGCCTGGGCTGATCCGGTCAGGTCACTGCGATATGAGTGATCCCTCGAAAAATGCAGCTTGATACCCACACCTAAAACTAAAGCTGGCACGCCTCGAAGAATAGGTTTCGAACTCTTCCCAACAGGGCATATGAATCAAACACGCTGGAAAAACTGAAGGATTTTCTCTTTTAATTGGAGTACTCTTTGATTATAAGCAAGTAGGGGGCTTTAAATGGACAAAGATATAATGTTGTGGTATTGATTAGAACAATTAAGTAAAAAGAGGATATTATGAACAACGTAGTGATATTCACGATTATAGTTGCTCTACTGGTTAGTTTTGTTGCCTTCCCGATGGCCAGTGCTGACAATGGCCTTGGAAAGGGGCACGACAAGGGTCAGGGCCTGGGCCATGATAAACATGGCTGCTCCGCCGATTGCCCTATATGCGGTGGTAATCCTTGCATCCCCCCCTGCCCTGGCGTCTAAGCTGGAGGCGGGTGGAATCCAGTCGCCTTATAGCTCTGGCTTCCCGATTCTGAAAAAGACAGCAGAGCGGGATTAATGCCTCATTAGGGGAGACGGTTTGTCATTTGCTATTATGTTCCACAGTTATTACTACTTTTCCTTGGGCATGTCCTTCTCCAAGATACCGGAAAGCTTCAGCAACCTCACTTAAAGGGTAACGTCTATCTATAACCGGTTTTACTTTGCCGGCTTCAAGAAGTTCTTTCATAAAATCCACATCTTCTTTTTTGTTTGGTTTATACATCAGGACATGCATTTTCTTACTCCCGGTCATTGAGATCAATGGTCCTAGGAACATGGCTTGGATGACTCGAGCCCAGGAACCTCCTCCGAGCATGACATAAATGCCCTTGGGATTTAAGGCACGCTTGTAATCGAAAATCGAACGATATGTCACAACATCAAGAATCAGGTCATAAACCTGCCCATTTTTAGTGAAATCTTCTTGAGTGTAATCAATGACCTGGTCTGCACCAATCGAACGCAGCATGTCCAATTTACCGGTGCTATCCACGCCAGTCACTTCAGCTCCGAATAATTTGGCAATCTGCACAGCAAACGTACCAGCACTGCCACCGGCACCATTAATCAAAACCTTTTGTCCTGGCTGAATCTGTACTTTATCGCGAAGACCCTGCAGGGCGAGGAGCCCCGCTTGAGGTACGGCCGCTGCTTCCTCAAATGTCATACTGGCCGGTTTCAGCGCTAATACATTTTCAGGAGCACATACATACTCGGCAAAACCGCCCCAACCACACGGAGCGAGGTCTCCGAATACCTCATCACCTGGCTTAAACTGCTTTACATTTTTTCCAACTGCTTCAATTCGTCCAGCGATGTCAGCTCCGAAGATATTGATTTTTGGTTTTAGAAGCCCAGTCATTAGACGGTTCACGAACGGCTTACCTTTCACAAGATCACAGTCCCATGAATTTATAGATGCCGCATGAACTTTTACCAGCACTTCATTATCCTTGGGAGAAGGTTTTTCTACCTCTTTGAGCTGAAGAACATCGGGTGATCCGTATTTTGTGCATACAATCGCTTTCATAATTAGTTACTATGGTCTACGGTTATTACTACATTTCCCGTTTTTTGCCCTGTTTCAACATAATTATACGCCTCGACAATTTGTTCTAACGGATATTTTCTATCTATCACTGCTTTGAATTTTCCTTCCTCAATGAGCTTCTTGATTAAAAGTATACTTCTTTTACAATCTGTAGGAAGCGGAAATATGACTTTTTTGTTTCCAATTACTGGTGTTATAAGCGCAAAGAAAATATTTTGAGCCATATAACCTAATTCTGATGAAATATAAACGCCACCCGGTTTTAACAATGGTTTACATTTAGCAAATGAACTTTTGCCAACAGTGTCAAAAATGAAGTTATATTCTTGATCACCTTTTGTAAA
>CBDUUO010000314.1:0-4463 GCA_965370395.1 uncultured bacterium | reverse complement strand
AAAGCATTCCGTACCCGGTGAAAAGCGGCGTCTTATTTTTTCAATCCGACCTGACCGGCAAAAAAGCAGGCAACAAAATGCTTATCTCGGAGTTCTCTGAATTCCGGTTCCCTTTTGCTGCAAATATCTTTGGCAAAAAGACAACGCGGGTGAAAGCTGCAGCCCGGCGGGGGGTCAATGGGGCTGGGGACATCTCCTTTTAGAATTATCCTTTCATTACTTATTAGAGCAGGATCGGGAACGGGCACCGCCGATAGGAGTGCCTGGGTATACGGGTGAAGCGGTGTCTGGTAAAGGGCTTGGCTTGGCGCAAACTCTACGATTTTGCCCAGGTACATGACTGCTACCCGATCACTGATGTGTTCCACCACACTTAAATCATGGGATATGAAGAGATAGGTCAGCCCGAACTCATCCTGCAGATCTTTGAGTAGATTAATCACCTGGGCCTGTATAGAAACATCCAGCGCGGACACCGCCTCATCACAGACGATCAGCTTGGGGTTTAGTGCCAGCGCTCTGGCCACGCCGATTCTTTGCCGCTGACCGCCCGAGAACTGGTGCGGATAGCGGCGCATGTGCTCCTTGCGCAGCCCGACCACCCGCAGTAACTCGAGTACCCTTTCTTCTCTTTTCTTTCTGCTTTTCATCCCGTGGACCAGCAGGGGTTCACCAATGATATGCGATACCGTCTTCCGGGGGTTGAGGGAAGAGAAAGGATCCTGGAAGATGATCTGCATCTTTTCGCGTAATGCCTGCATCTTATTCTTATCATAGGTGAGAATGCTTTCACCTTCGAAATAGATTTCACCGGAAGTGGGCTCTTCCAGACGCAGGATCGCTCTACCGAAGGTTGTCTTACCACAGCCGGATTCTCCCACCAGCCCCACGGTTTCGCCCTCATCAATGGTCAGACTGACGCCGTCAACGGCTTTAACCGAGGCGATTTCCTTCATAAAAACACCGCCTTTGATGGGGAAATGCTTAACAATATTGTGGGCCTCCAGTAGGGCCTTTCCCGTTGCTTGCAGATCAGGCATATTTCAAACACCTTACAAAGTGATTATTTGCGACTTGATACATCTCAGGTTCCACTTGATGACAGTCGTTAAAAACATCCGGGCAGCGGTCGTTGTACAGACAACCGGAAGGCAAATTCAGCAGGGAAGGCACGACGCCGGAAATTGTCTTAAGCCGGTCTTCTTTATTTTCTCTGCCCAGCACGGGGATGGATTGCAGCAAACCGATTGTATATGGATTTTTCGGGTTGGCGTAAAGCGTTTTTACGTCCGTGTGTTCCATTACCTTGCCGGCATACATCACCGCCACATTTTGGGCCATCTCGGCAATTACGCCCAAATCATGTGTAATAAACAGGATGGATGCACCTGTTTCCGTTTTAAGTTTGTTCATCAAATCCAGTATTTGGGCCTGGATGGTTACATCCAGGGCGGTGGTGGGCTCATCGGCGATCATCAACTTCGGATTGCAGGCCAGCGCCATAGCGATCATCACGCGCTGCCGCATACCACCACTCATCTGATGCGGATAGTCGGATAGCCGCATTTCAGCTGCCGGGATGCCCACAAGTTGAAACATTTCGATCACGCGTTCACGGGTTTCGCTGCGGGATAACTTCTGATGCAGTCGGATGACTTCTGCGACCTGGTCGCCCACCGGAAAAACCGGGTTAAGCGATGTCATGGGTTCCTGGAAAATCATTGAAATGCGGTTGCCCCGAATTTTGCGCATCTGAAATTCGGAGAGTTTCAGCAAGCTCTGGCCATCGAAAAAGATATCGCCGCCCTCTATTTTGCCGGGCGGATCCGGTATCAGGCGAATAATGGAATGGGCGGTGACACTTTTACCGCAGCCGGACTCTCCCACCAGGCCCAGTGTTTCACCGGACTTGATCGCCAAGCTCACGTTATCAACGGCTTTGGCTACCAATCCGCGAACATGAAAATACGTTCGCAGGTTTTTTATTTCCAGCAGGTTTTTGTTTTCCATAAAACCTAATCTTAATCCCTGAGTCTGGGGTCCAGGGCATCTCTCAGGCCGTCGCCCAGAAGATTGAAGCCCAGCACCGCAAAAAGGATTGCCAGTCCCGGAAATGTCATTACCCATGAGGCCCGCAGGATCAACGAGCGGCTTTTGGCAATCATGGCGCCCCATTCCGGTGTGGGCGGTTGGGCGCCCAATCCCAAAAAACTCAAGGCGGCCATATCCAGGATGGCCGATGCAAATCCCAGGGTGGTCTGGACGATCAAGGGGCCGAGGCAGTTGGGTAAAATGGCAATAAAAATAATGCGTAAATCACGTGCACCAATGGCCCGGGCGGCAGTGACATAGTCCTTCTCACATTCCTCCAGCACACTGCCGCGAACAATGCGTGCAAAACGCGGCACATAGGTGATGGCGATGGCAATCATGGCGTTTTGGAGACTGGGCCCCAGGTAGGCCACTACCACGATTGCAAGCAGAATATAGGGAAAGGCCAGGATAATATCCATGATCCGCATGATGATGCTGTCCCTGAACCCTTTGTAATAGCCGGAGATGCAGCCCAGCAGGATGCCGCAGCAAAATGCGAGGCCGACGCTGAAGACAGCGACGACCAATGAAACGCGCGCGCCGTAAATCAGTCGTGAAAGGATATCCCGGCCCAGGTCATCGGTACCCAGTATATTTTCCCAGGTACCGGTCGCATGCCACACCGGGGCTTTGAGCTGATCGTAAAGCGATATTTCGATCGGGCTGTGAGGGCTCAGATAAGGTGCAAAAATGGCACTCAGGATAAAAATCGTAATGATCACCAGACCCAGCACGGCGGTTTTGTTGCGCCACAGCTGACTGAGCTGATCAAAAAACGGGTGCCGGTCTTCAGGATTTTTTTTTGGCTTCTGTCTGTTCATATTAAATTGGGTTTGATAACTGAACACCAAACACTAAACACCAAACACTAAACACTAAGCTATTTAACACTGATTCTGGGATTGATAACGGCATAAAGTACATCTACGCAAAGGTTAATGACAACGAAGATCATGGCAATGCACAGGGTGCCGCTGCGAATGACCATATAGTCCCGTTGCATCACGGCGTCATACATCCACTTGCCGACACCGGGCCAGGCAAAGATGGTTTCCGTGAGAATCGCTCCGCCCAGGAGTACGCCGAATTGAAGGCCGATGGTGGTGACCACCGGAATCAGCGCATTGCGCAGGGCGTGCTTGAAAATAACGATAAACTGTGAAAGCCCCTTGGCTTTAGCGGTCTTGATGTAATCCTGGCGCAGCACCTCCAGCATCGAAGAGCGGGTCATGCGGGCGACGATGGCCGTTGGAATGGTGCTCAGGGTTACGGCCGGCATGATGATGTGCCAGATCGCATCCCTGAATGCTGCCCAGTTTCGGGTCAGCAACGCATCCAGGATATAGAAGTTGGTGATGACTTCAAGATCTATACCCACGCTCAATCTGGCTGACATGGGCAGCCAGCCCAGGTTGAGGGCAAATATGAGCATAAACACCAGCCCCAGCCAGAAAATGGGCATACTGACCCCCACCAGGGCCCCGAGCATGCTGAGGTAATCAAATATGGAGTATTGTTTGGTGGCTGAGATAATGCCGAGGATCATACCGGCAAAACAACTGATGAATAAGGCCACAATGGAGAGCTCGATGGTGGCCGGAAAGCGCTGTTTGATCTCGATCCAGACTTTTTGGCGCGTCCAGATGGTTTCTCCCAGGTCGCCCTGCATCAATTGTTTTAAAAACAGCCCGTATTGAACATAAAGTGGCTTGTTGAGACCCAGATGTTCGCGTATTTGCTGCAAAGCTTCCTCCGAGGCCCTCTCTCCCATCAGCAGTTCGGCCGGATCCCCCGGCGTAAAGTGCAGCATCAGAAACACCAGAATGGATACGCCCAGCAGGGTGGGGATAAGTACAAATATTCTTCGGATGATGTAGGCAAGCATTGTGAGCTTTGATTATGGTCTTTTAGATGGGTTTGAAACGATCATCAGCGTTCACCAACTTTTATTCAGGACAATATTTCATTTTACCCGCCAAACTTTATAGTGGCTGTCAAAAAAACGTTCCAGTATTCAAACGTTTTTTTCTACAACCGTACAATCGTTTATACCCCAATTCCGTAATTCGGAACATTATTATGGAAAGCGGTATAAATCTCTATACTAAATAAAACTGGGTGTAAATAAAAAAGGGAAAGAGGATACTCCTCTCTCCCTTTTTTTCAGGTCGTAAAACAATAAAGTTTTTCTACTTCAACGAGACATTTTTCAGCCGGACGGATCCGGTTGGATGCAGTTTGAAGTTCACGACATTATTGCGAGCCGGCCAAATTTGTGTTGAGTGAGCGATACTGATCACCGGGACTTCGTCATAGATAAGCTGTAGCGCTTTTTCATAGATCTCGGTTCGTTTGGCCTGATCGACGGT
>CBDUUO010000313.1:0-4464 GCA_965370395.1 uncultured bacterium | reverse complement strand
GCCAGACGGCTATCTTTTAATGGTTTTTTTAAAGCTGTCCATGGAACCGGGTCAATGCGGCGCCATGGGTAGACTTTTAAAAACAGTTTATATTTTAACGGAAATTCACTCAGGTCGCCCAACTTAAATGTTCCTCATTAGAAAATTTTATCGTCTCTCGTATTGTCGAAACAATTTATTATAACTGGCACTTTCCAAATTTGATAAATGTCATTTTTTTCAATATCAAAATCAACTAGTTTTCTTTTTACAAATATTTGGAATATAAATCACTGGGTAAAAATTTCAACAGTTTAATGAATTTCATTCATTAATTTAATGGCTTGACATTCAAAAGTCCAGTAGATATATTCGCGTCGGCAAGGCAGCGACCGCAATCAGGTCATGCACGGTTTGAGAACGGCAATAAACTATGCCTTAAGCGATCTTGAAGGTTGAACATTCATGGTTGGACGTCTGTGCAGTTCAACCGCCTTATTCACATTTATGGGTTGCACCCTATTCTATGTGCTGCGATCCTCGCCATTTTCGTTCCCTAAGGGGCGGGTATAGCCTGTCTCATCAGCAACATCATCCGAAATTACTGTTTGTCGATGATAGCAGGTGCTTTTCGCAGAGACAAAGACATTTCTAAATTTCCGCCGGAATAATATTTAGGATCGCCGGGTATCAATCCCCGGTGAAGAAAAAATAGAGCAAACCAATACAGCATCAACGGTCTGCCCGATCCTGATTGCAGAATCGGCAGTGCTGAGTGTACCGTTCCTGATGATAAAGCGACTAGGGATTATCACGGTGTGACTCAATTACCTTTACCGTGGTCTACCAAACTATAACCCATTGTTTTCGATAAAAAGGAGGGTTTAACCATGATTGCAAAGAATATGAAAATGCTCATGATTTTCCTGCTGGCAATTTTTCTAATTCTGCCGGCCAACGAGGCGCTGGCAGAAAAACCCATTGTCATTGGTGCACCCCTTTCTACCTCTTTCCTTTACGGTTGGGATGCATGGAGAGGAATGACTCTGGCTGTAGAGGAAATTAACGCCGCCGGCGGGGTAAATGTGGGGGGTAAAAAACGCCCCTTTAAGCTCGAAATCATCGATACCCGGGATCTGGAACCGGGGGTGCCGGTCAGTGAGGCCCTGCTGGCAGTGGAAAAGCTGATACTGGAAAAAAAGGCAGACTTTATTTTGGGGGGACCGGTGCGTTCGGAAGCGGGTCTGGCAGCGATGGATTTGCTGTCAAAGCATAAAAAGATTTCTATTCTGACCACCGGTGTTTTGACCCCGGCCTATCATGCCCGCGTAGCCAAAAACTACGATAAGTACAAATACCTTTTCCGAATTACCGGTGAAGCGAAATGGATTGCAGTTGGCGAGCAAATTCCTGCATTGCTGGAAATCGGAAAGAAGTTCAATCTCAATCGAGTGTATATTATGATACAGGATGTGTCCCATGCGCGCGCCTTTGGCGGTATTTTTGCCAAGGTTATGCCTCAAAAAGGATGGACGGTTATCGGCAAGCCTGAGATCTATCCGACCGGAGCCACTGATTTTTCCATGGGGTTATTGAAGGCTCGCAGAGAGAAAGCCCAGGTTATCATCATATGCATGGATATGCCGGAGAGCTCCATTCTTCTGAAGCAATGGTATGACATGAAAGTCCCCGCACTGCCTTTCGGATCCATTATCGCTGCAGCCGAGCAACCTGGTTTCTCAAAAGCCACCGGGGGAAAGGGTGAATACACCCTGGCCAATGTCGTCAATGCTGGTAATGCGCCATCGAATGCGACCGACTGGACCATGAAGTTTGTTAACGCTTACAATAAAATGTGGGGGCTTGAACCCGAAGGGTACGGCACGTCCAGCAGTTATATGGCTGTCTATGTTTTGAAGGATGCCATCGAAAAGGCCGGCACATTGGATTCCGATGCGGTGGTTGCTACACTGGAAAAGACCGATATGATGGGCGTCTATGGCCGCATCCGATTTGATCCCAAAAGCCACCAGATAATTCCCAGTATGGATCCCAAAGAAGGTGCGGTGGGTACGATCTTTCAATGGCAGGACGGAAAACGAGTTGTCGTGTTCCCCAAATCAATCGCGATGGGTGAAATCAAATTGCCGCCCTGGATGAAAAAATAGTCTTTCAATGGTCTTAGAATCCTAAAGGCCATAGAAGCCGATCAATGCAGTCCGGAGTTGAAATTAAATATAGGCAACTCACGGGGCAGGATATTTTTGTTTTCAATCGATTATAGTGATCCGTTGCAATGGAAATTTTAATTTACGGGACGATTAACAGTATTACTCTGGCCTTGTTAGCCCTGGGCTTTGCATTGGTGTACGGCATCAGCCGGGTGCCGAATTTTGCCCATGGCGCGCTGTATATCGTGAATGGGTTTATTGCCTGGAGTTTCTTACGTACGTTGGGTCTGAACTATCTCCTTAGCATCGCTTTGTCCCTTATCACCACCGGAGTTATCGGTGCACTAATTTACCGGTTTATCCTGATTCGCGTCCGGGGGATGGCGATCTCTGAGATTATTGCCTCCTACGCCATCGGGTTGGCTATCCTGGAAGGACTTCGCTGGGGAGGCTTCAAAGGCATGACCTATACACTGCCTGTCTTTATTGAGGGCACTATTTTCATTGCTGATATTCCGGTGGATCTTCACCGGGTTATGGTCGTAGCGGCCGGTGCTGCATTGGTCGGTTTTCTTTGGCTTTTTACACATTATACCCGTATTGGTTTGGCATTACGAGGTATGGCTCAGGATGAACGGGCGGCTTTGATGTTGGGAATTGATTCGGATCGCATGGCGATTGTCGCCATGGGCTTCGGATCCATGCTGGCGGGTTTGGCTGGCATTCTTTTGCTCCCACTTGGAAACATCGTCGTCGAGACCGGCTATAACGTTTTGATTCTGGCTATCGCTGTCTGTATCGTGGGCGGCCTGGGAAGCTGGATGGGTGCTGTGCTGGCGGCATTTATCATTGGTTTTGCTCAAATCTTGACTGTGGTCTATCTCGGAACCCATTTCCAGATGGTCGTTGCGTTATTGGCAATCATTTTAACGCTTATTTTAAGACCCTCGGGTCTTTTCGGTCGGCAAAAGGAATTGGAAGAAAGGGTGTAGGTGGTACAGATGGAATCCGGGCAGCGGCGCAAGGAAAGACTGGATCGGGGGCTTAAAGTCCGTAGCGAAGGAATCTATGCGCTCATGTCCTGGCGCGAGCTAAGCTATCTAACCATGCCCCGGCTGGTGTTGATCGTGGGGATGTTGATTTTGCCTTTTCTGGTGCCGACGATGTACTGGCAGCGGGTCATTTCGATTGTCTGTATTTATGCCCTGCTGGCCTTAAGCTTTGATTTTCTGGCCCATTTTGCGGGTCTGGTCTCTTTAGGAGGCGCTTTTTTTATGGGGATGGGCGGCTATATCGCCGCATTACTGAATACAACCTTTGGACTACCTCCTTTGCTCAATATCACCATCGCCACCATTTTGGGGGCTATCATATGCACCCTTTTTTTGCTTCCCTGTCTTCCTCTGCGTGGCGTCTATTTTGCCATAACCACCTTGATGTATCCGTTGTTGATGGCCCGAGTGATTGAGGCGCTGGACATATTCGGTGGCACTGATGGGATTGTAGGAGTTGACAGCTTTGGCAACCGCTGGGTGGAACAATATTTTATTATCGTGATGGTTCTTTTGTTTCTTTTTGCAATGCGACGGTTGGTCAACCTGGACATCGGTCTGGTTTTCCGGGCGATTAAAGACAACGATCAGGCCGTACGAGCCTCAGGAATAAGCATCACTTACTATAAAACCATAGCTGTTTTTATTGCTTCCGCGATGGGCTGCCTGGGCGGCGCCTATCTGGCCCATCTCTACATGTGGGCTGGAATCTCAATGTTTGCACTGGATTTTTCTATTCTGCCGATCGCTGCTACAGTGATCGGTGGGAGCGGCACCCTGGTCGGACCGGTGCTTGGCGCCTTTATTCTGGTGCCCATTTCTGAGCTGCTGCGGGCGTTCGGGACACTGCGCATCGTGTTTTATGCGTTAATTCTGCTGGCATTTATCGTTTTTCGCAGCGAGGGCATTATGGTCTATGGCCAGCGAAAATACCATCAGTTTGAAAAGTGGATTAAAGTATGAGTGGAAAACCGATACTTGAAGTTCGAGAGGTTACCAAAACTTTTGGAGGTATTTTTGCCTTAAATGAGGTCAGTTTTGATCTTAATGAAGGCGACATTTTAGGCGTAATCGGTCCGAACGGATCCGGCAAGACGACCCTAATAAACTGCATTACCGGTTTTATCGAGCTGAACGCCGGTGAGGTTTTCTATCGGGGGAAAAAAATTTCCGGCAAGCCGGCCCACAAAATTGCCGATATGGGGATCACACGAACCTTTCAAATCATGCGACCGTATTATAGCCTTCCGGCTTATAAAAAT
>CBDUUO010000312.1:0-4464 GCA_965370395.1 uncultured bacterium | reverse complement strand
AGATTATCCATCCCGAACTGATTGACCAGGTGATTGCCGGCGAGAACTGTCGTCGCCCGGGGTGTGTCGGTCTCGGCTCCGAAGGTACCCAGGGAGGTGTATTCCGGCCCTTCATCGTAACTTCCGGCAAAGGGGCCGTCGGGAATTTTATACTGGGCCCGGCAATGCACCTGGCAGCCGAAGCATCCGGTCATATGATGGGGTCCCATGGTCTCTTCAGCAATTTCATCGAAACGCTCGGGTTCGATATCATCTGAATATTCACACTGGTTGTATTGAAAATTACGGGTCCGAACACCGCCCCAGCAATTGGTGGCGCCCCAGATAAACGGGGTTCCCAACACCCCCTGGGTTTGATTCACCTTGGCGCTGACGATCTGGTCGATGAAGCGTTTATTATAATCCAGGGCTTCAACCGGGTGGGCAATCTGTATGTCCATGGTCCCGCGGACGGCCACGCCCTTGAGATTTTTGGAACCCATGACACATCCCATCCCGGTCCGGCCGCCGGAATTTTTGATCCCGGTCATGACGTTGGCAAACCTGACCAGATTCTCTCCGGCCGGCCCGCAAACGCAGCTTTTGACTTCCTCATCCCCCAGATCTTCCCGGATGGCCCACTGGGCGTCGGTCACGGACTTGCCCCAGATGCCGCGGGCGTCCTGAATTTCGATCTCGCCGTTGTGGATATAGATATAAACGGGATGTTTGGCTTTACCCTTGATGACCAGGTGATGAAAGCCCGCCCAGGCCAGCTCGGGTGCGAAAAAGCCTCCCATATTCGTGCTGCCCAGCATTCCGGTCAAAGGTGATTTTGCCATGATATGCGTTCTGGCAGTGGCGGAAGCACAGGTGGCCGTCAGGATACCGCCGCTGATCAAAAGAGGGTTTTCAGGACCCAGCGGGTCACAACCCTTTTTGGAATGGTTATAAAGCAGATAGGCATCCAATCCCCGGCCGCCCAAAAACTTTTTCCGAACCTCAAGCGGGATCGGTTGGGTCTGGATATCACCGGTGGTGAGATCAATGTATGCGATCTTTCGGTTTAACGCCATATTACGTTACCCCCTTCTCTTTTAATTTTGCTTCCGCCAATTTTTTGTTGACCTCCCAGACCGGTCCTCGAATACGGGGCAGATTGGGATTGACCCAGTGGACCCGGTATTCCATTCCGCATGTCGGGCATTTGGCGGTCTTGCTTCCCTTTTCCGGCTCAATCCTTTCCATGCAGCTGGGATTATGGCATCTGAACTTACCGTAGGTCCGAGTCTTTCGCAGACTTTCGGCTGTTGAAAGGTCTTTTTTTTCGGTCGCCATGCTACTCTCCTTTGTGTTTTTCCTGTTAACGCAAACCGGATTCATGCGGCCGGTTTCATTCACGCGTTTATGTTCATTATTGTGAACAACCCGCTTTACCGATTTTGATACCACAACGCGCCTTTTTGATCAAGCGAAAATATGCCTTTTCCCCATATTTTTTCGATCTGTATCTGGTAATTCAGGCGCCAATTACGAACAAAAGGCCGCTGGTCATGAGGCCTGGATAAATCGAATGCATCTATTCATCGTTCATTGAGATGAACAAAATATGTTGACAAACAATGCCCCCCGATTGTATTCTCAAAAAAATCAAGTTAGGGGCTTCGCCCCGATTGGAATGGTGGAATGCTGGAATGGGTGAGGCAAAAACTCAGGCCTTAAAAAATACCCTGTTTTTCATTTTGTTTACGATCAATTCGGATTATAGCGGGCAGGACCTATGAAAAAGTATGGTGCACCTTCGGTAAAAAAGGCTTTTGCAATCCTCAGTGTCATTTCTTCATCCAGAGAAGGCCTGGGAGTGAGCCAACTGGCAAAGAACCTCAAGATGGCCAAGAGCACGGTCCATGGCATGACATCCGCCCTGGAGGAACTGGGAGCCGTTATGAGGGATCCGCTGACAAAAAAATATAAACTGGGCTTCACCCTGCTCGAAATCGGCCGCTCGGCCTATGGCCAGATTGATCTGAAAACCTCGGCAAGACCGGTCATGGAAGAACTGATGGAAAAAACCCAGACATCGGTTTTTCTGGGCATCCTGAACTGGGACCATGTGACCATTCTGGATATTGTCGAGTCCAGACAGGATCTTAAAATTACAGCCCCGGTCGGCACCACCATACCCATGTTTGCCGGAGCCGTGGGCAAGGTCTTTCTGGCATCCATGGATGAGGCACAGGCCCGCAAGATTGTCAAATCAAAGGGCCTGCCCCGCTTTACCGATAATTCGATCGTCGATACAGCATCGTATTTCCAGGAGTTAAATCGCGTCCGGGAAAAAGGATTCGCCGTTGATGATGAGGAATATATTCCGGGTGTCCGGGCGGTGGCATCGCCGCTGATGGGGTTGGGACAATTAAGATCAGCCATTTGGACTGTCGGGTTCAAGGCCAGTCTTGATGAAAAAAAGATGAAAGCCCTTACCGGGCAAACTCAAAAGGCCGCCGGGACCATCAGCCGACGGATTCAGGAACAGTTCCACGCCCCGCGCAACACCAACTAATCAACGCTTGCCTAAATTTGAAACGCTCAATTTAGTGGAAAACAAGTGACTTTACAGTAACCGGAAATACCTGACCGGCCACCAGGGGTTCACCAATATCGACCCAATCGCCTTCTTTCAGATTCAGCTCGTCGAGGGTCAGCAAATTCGTTTTTAAATCCGTTTCACGACGAATGACGTTTCCGACGCTGCAGGCAATATCGGTTTCAAAGATCAAAATAATCGGTATGTTATTCTCAATTGAATCGGCAAGCGCCGCTTCAATCGATTTAGCAAACAATTCCAGCTGGGGATAAGAAGCCATCACCGGGTCCTTGAAGTATAAGGCGACAATATCTTCACCTTCTTCCAAATCAAATCTTTGAAAGGAGACCTTTATCTGCGACATAATATGTTCAAAACTTAATTTTGATCTATCGACGTCCACCCGAATGACCGGTACGTTTCTTATCGGAAACGCAATCTGATCATCCATAAAACATGAAGAACCGGAAATCGATAGCGAATAGGCGCCGGCGCCGATGACGGTGGCTCTGATTTTATTGGCGGGCTCTACAACCGCCGCAGTTAATCCGGGTGTCAAGGCATTAATTTGATCGGCCAGAATCTGCCCGATATCGTCATAATGGTTCATCCCCCCGTACATCAACTCGGCAACTCCCCCGGAAAATGAATATTCATCAATGCGGCTCGGAAAATTCAAATCATCGGTCAGCATGAGCAGCCGGGCTAACGGGGATTTTGCGGGGCCCGTAAGGACCTCAAATAGTATTTCAACAAACTTTTTTGCGATTCTTTCGATATCTTTCTTTGAGATTTGATCCCCTTTTTTATAATTCAACCCGAGATGATGCATCACCTTGACGGCCGGTTCATCGATCCGCCATATTTTTCCTTCGGGACTGACGCCCAGTACCCGCCCCCCTACCGCGATACAGCTTGTCGATAGCGTCTCTCCATTTTGGGACACGGCGATGTTTGAGGTCCCGCCGCCGATGTCACAGGATAATATCGTCTTGTTATATTGCTTTGATCGCGCGGCTGCACCGGAACCCATTGCGGCGATGACGCTTTCGAAATTGGGTCCGGCGGTAGCTGCCACAAATTTTCCGGCATCATTGGACAGCGCTTCGACGATTTGCTTTGCGTTTTGTTTGCGAGCGGACTCGCCGGTGACGATCACTGCACCGGTCTGGATGTCGGCAGGATCAATCCCGGCCCGTTTATATTCTACTTTAAAAAACTTTGTTAAGCTATTGATATCAATTGTATTATCATCCAGAAAAGGCGTATGAATAATTCGGCCCTCATAAACGATGTTTCTTTCCTCGATTTTGAAGCGCCGCGTAGCTGAGCGCTCATCTTTTTTCAGTAACAGATTGGAAAAAGCCAGATGACTGGTTGAACTGCCGACATCGACGCCGACGGAGAGTATTTCAATTTCGTTTATTTCCATTTAATTGTCCAAAGGTTCAGCGTTCAGGGTTCCGGGTTCAGGATTCAAAGGTTCAGCGTTCTGGGTTCAGGGTTAAAAGGTTCAAGTAGGGCGGCCCACCGCGGCCGCCAATTGAGGTCGGCACAATGGCCGACCCTACGTTACAGAGATGCAGTTTCATATAAGCTTTCGGGTGGTTTGCGGTTCCCGATGACGAGGACGAGGGCGAAATTTTATTCTCCGTATCGTACTCGTCCTTGTACTCGTCCTTGTACTCGGTTGCCGTCCAATAATGCCTCTTTAGAGTCTTTAGAGGACAGGCTGCCAGGAAAAGGCGACTTTATTTTAGACTTGTCGTTTTCCGGCCCGAGTTGTCCTCCAGGGGCTCTGAGTTGTCGTTTTCCGGCTTAATCTGGCACAGGGCCTTAAATGGGTTCAAGGATAAAGGCCTAAAGGCCGGTTTCATTAGTTCAATTGGTCTGATTAG
>CBDUUO010000311.1:0-4477 GCA_965370395.1 uncultured bacterium | reverse complement strand
CCAATCCTGTCCTTTTTCTTAAAAATAATGGTTTCGTAAAAATTTGATAAATCATTTGCCCTCTAATTAATCAAGAGAAATGATGAAGCGATGAGGGCTTCATCATCTCTCTCTGGGCACTCTATTTGCGGGTTACAGATCGCCGGCAGTTATGGTTTTAACCGGAACCGGGAAGGATTGTGCATTATTTAACTTGGAGTAAAGCAGCGGGCTAATGGCATTGAGTCGCCCGGAGCCGACACCCAGCTGCCCCATGAGCGCGGGTTGTTGAGCGATGGTGGCGTCCATGGTGCCTTTGCGGATTTGTTCCAGGGCCTGATCGACCGCATCAAA
The DNA here is from genome assembly GCA_965370395.1 of uncultured bacterium. Classification (GTDB taxonomy): domain Bacteria; phylum Desulfobacterota; class Desulfobacteria; order Desulfobacterales; family JAHEIW01; genus JAHEIW01. Next base: position 4,144 of record CBDUUO010000311.1, on the reverse strand, counting down.
TCCCACAACGATGACGCGGCTGCCATCCGGTCGCTTGGCACCAGCCTGTTGAATAGCCTGGATAGCACCCAGGGCCATGGAATCATTGGCAGCGATGACGGCATCGATTTTTCCGGGATTGGCCTGAATAATGTTTTGCATGACTTGAAGTCCTTTGGCTTGATCAAACCCCGCCTCCTGGCTGGCTAAAATTTTGATACCTGGTGCCACTTTGGCTAACTCGTCTTCAAAACCAGCCTTGCGGTCGATCGCGGCAGAAGCACCGGGGATTCCTTCAAGCTCCACGACATTTCCTTTTCCGCCTAAGGTTTTTGCAACAAATCTAGCCTGAAGTCTTCCACCGAATACATTGTCAGAAGCAATCTGAGCAACAACTTGTGCTCCCGTGCTGACGTCAATGCCCCTGTCAATGGCAAACACCGGAATGCCCGCCTTGTTCGCCTTTTTAACCACAGTAGCAATTCCGGCACTGTCCGTCGGATTAATTAACAATACATCCACTCTTTTCTGGATCAAATCTTCAATATCAGAAATCTGTTTGTCCAAACGGTTTTGAGCATCGGTTACAATTAAATTGACCTTCAAAATGTCAGCTTCCTCCTGAGCCCCATCTTTCACGGTCACAAAAAATGGGTTATTCAGAGTAGAAAGTGACAGACCAAATTTCATGGCTTTTTCACCCGCCATCGCAGAAGTCAATCCCAGCGGAGCAACCAGCAAGGCAATGGCCGCAATGAAAATGATGAAACGCTTAATTGATAACTCTTTCATTTTATCCTCCCTTGTTTTGTGAAAAAGGTTTATGTATGAAAGCCATTGAGTTAAGTGAATCTTTCCGATGCCTCACCTCCTTCCTCTCAGGATTCGCTCAATCAGAAGAGCAGTCAGAATGATTGACCCTTTTGCGATTTGTTGCCAATAGGCCTGGACTTCCAGCAGATTGAGACCGTTGGAGATCAACTGCAAAATAAAGGCACCTACAAGCGTTTTGGCTACAGTTCCCCGACCTCCATAAAGACTTGCTCCTCCCAATACCACTGCAGCGATCACATCAAGTTCCCAGCCCATGGCGGCGGTGGGCTGGGCCGAATCCAGGCGCGACGTAAGCAAAATACCCGCCAAACCTGAAAACGTACCTGCTAAGGCGAAAATTCCGACTTTGATCCTGCGGTAGTTTACCCCGGCCAGTTCAACAGCGTCTTTGTTTGCCCCGATGGCATATATATAACGTCCCAGTTGGGTTTCACGTAAAAAAAGCCACGCCAACAGATACAGACTCAGCATAATCACAATCGGCAACGGTACCGGACCAACATGGCCCCAGCTAATCTTCGCAAAGGCGTCGCCGAACCCGAAAATGGGACGTCCCCCGGTGTAAAGCAAAACCAATCCCCGCCCGATGGATAATGCTCCTAACGTCACAATAAATGAGGGAATTCCGCCCCAAACGGTAAACAACCCGTTCACAAGACCGGCTAAAAAGCCGACAGCCATTCCAGCAGTAATCGAAATCGTTAGCGATAGACCAAAAGGCCACCCATTCGGCAGCGAGTGAATCAAGCCCGCCGTAATTGCACCGGCCAAGGCCGCAACGGAACCCACAGACAGATCAATTTCAGCCATAAGGATGACCATGGTCATGCCGATGGCCACCACCGCAATCATTGAAACCTGGGATCCGATGTTCAAAAGGTTTGAGAGCGTTAAAAAATAGGGACTCAACTGCCACAGCACCAACAGCAGCAGGACAAACACCACATAAATTCCGTAGTCCAAAGTCCATGCTCGCCAGCGGTCAGGCATAATTGTTGTTTTCCTCTATCTTTCCGACCATAAAATTCACAACCACATCAATCGACGTTTCTTCCTTAATAAGATCTGCCACCTTCTGCCCCTTTCGCAACACAACAATACGATCGGCAACCGTAAAAACCTCCTGAAGGGCATGGCTGATAAAGATCAATCCGATATTGTGTTCTCGGAGGTTGTGCACGAGTTCCAAAACATGCTCTACCTCCTTTACCGCTAAAGCTGCGGTGGGTTCATCCAAAATAAGCAATTTTGGTTCGGTGAAAATCGCGCGGCTGATGGCCACGCTCTGCCGCTGACCGCCGGAGAGTAAACCGACTTCGGTCCGCAAGGTCTCCAGCGATATTCCCAGGCTCTGTAAAATATTTTTAGCTTCCCGGGCCATCCGTGATTTGTTCAGCACGCGCAGGGGACCAAAACCAAATTTGACAATCTCCCGCCCCAAAAAAATGTTACCCGGCACATCCAGCGTGTCCACCAATGCCAGATCCTGATAGACCGTTTCGATGCCAAGATCTTTAGACAACCGCGGATTGCGAATATGAACGAGATCGCCTTCAAAAAAGATCTCACCCTGATTCGGTGAATAGGCCCCGGAGAGAACTTTGATGAGCGTAGACTTTCCAGCACCATTGTCGCCAACCAAACCAATAACCTCGCCCGCGTGAATGGCAAGGTTTACCTGGTCCAGGGCAACAACACCACCGAATCGTTTGCTGATACCGCGTAATTCCGCCAATGGCGCTTGTTGCATTTGATCGTTTGCTTTCAAAAGGCCACGCCACTTTCTAAAATGACATTGGCATAAGGGGTGGCTTCTCCGGTACGAATTACAGCCGTCGCTTGAACCAGCCTTTCTTTAAAGGTTTCATGGGGAATCTTTTTAACCGGAATTTCGCTAAAAAGATTTTCTAAAAAGCGAAAAGTTTCCGCATTATGTTCTAGAATCTCTTCGGCAACAATGATCTTTTGTGCGATGATCTCATCAGCAATGGCCGCGACAACCGGGGCGAAACGAGGCAGTCCCTGCACAACCGCCAGATCCACCCGCGCTACTCCGTAAGGAATGGGCAGGCCGCAATCTCCGATCACCACCGTGTCGGTATGCCCCAGCGATGCCAGAATCCTGCTGATCTGCATGTTCAGAATACCCTTCTTTTTCATGCTATCTCCTGTTCTTTTGGGCACTGGGTATTTAAAAAGATATCCAGATCTTTGCGCCACGGCATGGATTGCTGAGCCCCTGGCCGGGTTACACACAAGGCACCGGCGGCATTGGCAATGCCGATGGCCTCTTGAAGAGATTTATGCTTCGAAAGCGCTACCGCCAACGTACCGTTAAATGCATCGCCGGCAGCGGTGCTATCCACCATGCGAACCGCATAACCGGGAAAATGCTGAAACCGGTCGCCATCATCAAGGTAAGCCCCCCGGCTTCCGGCTTTGCACAATACGGCTTGGGTGCCAGTCTTTTCAATTAGAACGCGACATGCTTTCTGGATGCTTACCGTGTCGACAGTGGAAATCCCGGTGAGTGACTGAAGCTCATGTTCATTGGGCGTAATGAGCCATAAACGCCGGGTTGGAAGTTGCGCCAACGGCTTAGCCGGTGCTGGATCCAGAATAACTTTAGGTGTTTCAGATGGAAGCTTATCGAGCAGGTAACTCATGGAATCCATTGGTACTTCCAGTTGCAGCAGCAGCCACGAAAATTCTTTCAATTTTGGCAAAACCGCTTCAATGTAGCCTTTGTCGACACGTGCATTGGCCCCCGCCACAATGGCTATAGAATTTTCCCCTTTAGCATCAACCCAGATGTGAGCCATACCGGTGGAAGTATCCTCACAATGGCATAAATCGTGATATTTCACATTGCTTTCTTTCAGGGATTGCAAGAGCTTCGATGCAAATATGTCTTTGCCGACCGCACCAAACATGGAAACCGTCGCCTCCAGTCTTCCGCATGCCACGGCCTGATTGGCTCCTTTTCCGCCGGAAAACTGTGCAAATGATTTTGCCACCACGGTTTCTCCGGGGTTTGGATATCGATCCATCTGGATAACTAAATCCGCATTCAAACTGCCTAAGACGGCAATTGATCTCATCGAACCTCCCATAATGACTCCCTTTTTGATCCGAGAAAATTTAAGAACCCCGCTCTCAAAATGAGAAACGGGGTTTGAAAAACGTTAAACCATTTTTGATCCTCCAATGGGTTGAAAGAGAAGATCTACTGGTCTTAGTTTTGGATGTTTACCGCAAACATTTTTTCATTACCAATATAACCAAGCGAAAGTCAAGAAAATGCTTTTGCCGGTCATGGGCAAAAGGAGGC
>CBDUUO010000310.1:0-4484 GCA_965370395.1 uncultured bacterium | reverse complement strand
ACGCAACACTATATGTCGTACCGCTCAGCAAGCCTCTTCAAACCATCGCGTATGGATTTTTCAATAGCCATCTTCAAAATGGAGCCGAAAAAAAGAAAGGGCAGTTTCGGTTCAAAATCAAACCAATTACAGATAAATGAATAAGAACATCAATCATAAAATAGGGATTGCAATGCGAATACATAATGGGAAACAATTATACGGGATTCAGAAAATTCTTACAACATTGAAAATGGGCATGAATAAGGAGCTCAGAAAACTATCGATCAAGCAAAAACTTGCAATGTCATTTGGCAATATTCTTGAAAGACCGATTCAGGAAATCTGGCAGGAAACCAGTAAACATTTTTGCACACCGGGTCCGTCATGTTATGCCAATATCAGCAATGATGTTGTTTTTTTAAAAAAGAAAGCAGAATGGCCCCTGAAAAAACAGGCAACCCTTGACATTACAGATGAATGCCCTAAAAGTCCAATTAGTCAACAACGTCCCCATTCTTCATGCTAAATTAATTTCTTGACATGAATATTATTTGCCCATACTCAGCACAAGAGCAGCGGAAATTTATTAACATCAAATCAGGAGGAGTCTGAAAATGGAGCTCAAGGAAATAAAACTTGAGGATTTGGAGGCGCAATCCTTTATCGAGGAACAGTGCCAGGCGATTTCATCGGAAATTGGCGATTCAATCGCGATCAATGCGCTTTCAGGAGGCGTGGATTCATCCGTCGTGAGTATGTTGGGGCATCGCGCATTGGGGGACAAGTTGAAGACTTACTTTATTGATAACGGAATCATGCGTGAGGGGGAGCCTGAATATGTGGTATCTATCATTGAAAAATGTGGCGTTCCGGTGGAACTTGTTGATGCGCAGGATGAATTTTTTGACGCCTTAAAAGGCAAAACCGATCCGGAAGAGAAACGACAAGCCATCACTGAAACCTTTTATAAATCGGTGTTCAGTCGTCTGGTCAAGGAAAGCGGGACACGATTCCTTCTCCAGGGCACTAATTTTACGGATGTCGAAGAAACAGTGGCAGGGATCAAGCGCCAGCATAACATTCTGGCGCAGCTTGGCATCGACACCGAAACCGCTTATGGATACAAGGTTATTGAACCGATTATTCAGCTCAGAAAACCTGCCGTGCGGGCCGTGGGAAAGGCCCTGGGGTTGCTGGAGGAGATAGTTAATCGCCCACCATTTCCAGGTCCGGCCCTTGCGGCCAGAGTAATTGGTGAAACGACGCGTGAACGAATCGAGCTGGTAAGGAAGGCAACCGCTGTTGTCGAGCAGGAGTTAGCCGGGACCGACGCTTTCCAGTACCTGGCCATATTGCATGAGGACCGGGTTACCGGTATAAGAGACGGAGAGCGAGATTACGGTTCTCAGATAGAGGTTCGATGCTGGGATAGCGAAGATGCAGTTACCGGCTCCCCAACCAGATTACCATATGAAATTCTTGAAAAGCTGGCCTCGCGAATCACTTCAGAGGTTCCCGGCGTGGTCAGTGTAACTTACAACATCAGTTCAAAGCCGCCCTCAACAATAGAGGCTGTATAGATCAGTGGAAAAAGGGTCGCATCTTGATTCGTGATAAAAATGATGTACAAATCACTGATCAAGATTTGGCACCATATCCCCTTTTGATATCAATTTTGGTGTCTAAAGCTATTAATATTACGTTTATGAAAATCACAAAAGTAATAGGGCTGCTGGTCCTGATATGGATTGGATACCTTGTTTATACCTGGGTCTTTTCGGTTAAGGAAATAAAGCGTGTATGTAACGAAATACAACCAGGTCAAAGTAAACAGGGAGTAATAGCTATTATTGAAGCAGGCAAATATCTCCGATACTTTGAATCAAGTGATACGAATACTAATAAACAGCATTTAATTATTTTTAGTTCAGAAAGCCACGGAAGGTAAACATGCTCGGTCGAGCATGATGGTAATGTTGTTATAAAATCAGAATACAGACAGGACTAAAATAAGGAACATGCTCCCACCCCAATCCGCCCGAGGCGGATAAATCCTCGCGCTGATGCTCATCTTAAATCTTTGGTTTGCCTGGATTTCAACGCTTTAATCACCCATCAAGGTTTGGCCTCATTTTCCATTTTTCCTTCTTTTAGCATCCATAACGGCGCTGCGACCATAGCGCTCAGTTTGATGGCCACCGGCAGCCAGCCCAACAGGTCGGCTGTTGGTACCGTAATGAAATCAAAGTGGAGCAAAAACCCGACGAGGAATGTGCTGCCGATGTAGCCGGCTAGAAAGTACCAGCCCAACGTGAAGTGTTTCTGGAGAATCTGGCCGGACCCCGGGCATAACCACCCGAGTCCGAAGAGAGCTGCGCCGTATGCTGCCGAAGGCTTGGACCACCGGGTGTCAACTTCAAGGAGACCTTGCCTTAGCGCGCCAAGCGTGGCGGCGATGGCAAAATATTTGACAGACGCCTGAGCGAGTTTGCCAAAACTGAGATTCACTCTGACCATCAGTCTGTGAACGATGTTGATCACGGCGAAGGGGTCATTGGGCGTCAGTTGCCCGCTGCCTGCCAGATCGGAAATGCTGTGGAACAGCTGGATGTAGACCGGCACCATAGCCAATAGTCCCAACAGATAGGCGGCAAATAGCAGATACCCATATCGCCGGGAGCCGGTGTAGACTTGTCCGGAACCGGGACACAACCAGGAAATCGCAACCGCCCACGCAACACTCGCCTGGGGCGGTCCTCCATTCCGCTGCCGTTGTTCGGTTGCCGCATCGACAGCGGAAATCATGGCCCACAACCAGATAAAGTAAAAACCGAAGAAATAAACTCCCATGGAAAAGAAAGGCACATGCGGCAGCACGAAGGGCGCGATCCCATTGAGGCTGCCAAAAATCTGGCTCACAATCTCACTCAGAATTACAAACAGCATCCGTGCAAACCAGACGGTAAAAAAAATAAACAGAGCCGCAGTTACAAGACCTCGCATGCGGGAACCGGCATAGAACTCTCCCAGGCCGGGGGCGCTGGCACTGTAGACGAAGGCACGATGGACGCTTATGGGTTGCGCTGCGGACGAAACCAATTCACTGGTATTTTTGTCACCTGATGGGATCATCTTTAAATTATAGTAATGCCCTTGATCACAAATCATGTCATATTAAAAATCCTTCACGCGCTAACATAAATCCCTTTCTCCACTCTTTTGATTTTCCCCTGCTTGTATGTCCGGTGAAGAATGTTACTAATCTTTTTATTGTCAAACCCGGTGTTCCTCATCAGGGTGGCCACATCAACCCCTTTCTTCGATCTGTTGATAATTCTTAAAACTTTATCGGTTGCCGTCAGTTTTGCGGGTCTCTTTTTTGCATGTGCTTTTTTCGCAGGAAGCCTTTTAATGGTTTTTGCCTTGACGGGTTTTGCTGTTGCCTTTTTTGTGACTTTTGCTTTCTTACCCTTATCAAACTCCCTTATCAGTTTTTCAATCTTTCTTTCGAGAGCTTTGATGTCCTTGTTTAGAGCCAGTAGATCCTTTTTTGAAATTGTCATTCCGTTCTCCTTCCTTTTTAATGCTGCTAATTTTTTGTCAGCCGGTAATTGTTTAATGCTGTATTCCAGTTTAAGTGCTTCGCTTTTTGTCCTTTCAGGACTGATACCAACCAGATCAACAGGTCTCCGTGATTTTGTATACTTGGCACCTTTACCTGAATTGTGCTCCATCAACCGATTTTTAATATCATTGCTGATACCACAGTATAAAGAGTTGTCAGAACATCGAACCAGATAAACTACCCATTTTTTCTCGCTCATTTAGCCTACCGGAAATCATGTATCCAACTTATCATACTCCTGTTTAACCAAATCTTTTCCATATACCCTTTCGAGTCTTAGTACAATAAAGTGCCCACGAGCCATATTTTGAAAATGATCTCTTGCAATCCTCAAAGTTTCAGCATAAGGCAGGCGCTTTTTGTAATCAAGTCTTTTCAGCTTTCCGCCATTAAGAAAGTTTTCTATGTCTGTCTTTATGACTACCGGGTCTTTTTTCTCCTTCACTGCTCCTTTAAAATGAATGACCGTTCCTTCTCCTGTATATATTCCATGATGAGAATAGAGCAGTCCTTTTCGTCTCATATAAATATGATCTCCATAATTCAGCTTTTTTTCCGTTAACAGCACTAGTCAACTCCTTATTATTCTTAAGCCGAAATGCCAAAGCCATCACAGAATTTTTTGATATCTTCCTGATCAAAGACAGGCTGGACTTCTTTGCAGCAATTTGCGCAAGCCGTACAATCGATTTCAGAAGATATTCTTTGGTAAAGTTTATGGACTAGCGAGTCCATTTCTTCAATAGTCGCATCATATCCTTTTAAGTACGATCGAAAATTCCAATTCTCTTCGTCTTTCTTTTCAGATAATTTTTTAATTTTATTTAAATCGGTCTCGAGCTTCATTATCGCCTTGAATGTATTCAAACGTTTTTTT
>CBDUUO010000309.1:0-4499 GCA_965370395.1 uncultured bacterium | reverse complement strand
TTCCTAAGTTATAAAGATCCATGAGACGTCCTCAATATGCGTCGCGGAATTTAATGAATAGAGTTTCGTTAAATCCAAATATATTCCGAAAAAGTTTATTTTCCCACAGCCCGCCTTACAAGCTGGATGACATCCATGACCTCGATGGGAATTTTATTTCTTTTGACATAGGTAGTCATGGTGCGCACACACTGCTGGCAGGAAGTGACAATCGCTTGGGCACCGGTCCCCTCGGCCTCTTCAATCTTGCTTTTGGCAATTTTGGCCGACAGCTCGGGGTCAATCATCTCCAGGTTTCCGCCTCCGCCGCAACAATTACAATTTTCCCGGTTGTTGGGCAGCTCAACCAATTGAACACCGGGTATCGATTGGATTACTTTCCGGGGGGCATCAAATACCCGGGCGCCCCGGCCTAGGTCACAGGGGTCATGGTAGGTTACGGTCAAGTCGAGTTCCTGGAGCGGCACCCTGTTTTGTTGCACTAGATGCATCAGGAATTGGGAACTATGGATGATCTCAATGCCGAACTCCTCATAGGGATAGTACTCGCGCCACATCTGGAAGCAGGATGGGCAGGCAAAAACAACCTTTTGCGCTCCTTTTTTTTTAACGGCTGCTAGATTATGATCGCTAAACCGCCCGAACATGTCTTTCAGCCCGGCGCCCAACAGCGGAAAACCACAGCACCACTCTTCTGCGCCCAGGAGAGTGAAATCCACCTCGCTAACTTCGAAAATTTCAGCCAAGGCAATGGGAATTTTCTGTGCCAACGGGAAATAGGCAGCCACACAGCCGGTAAAATAGACAACCTCAGCCCGGTCTTTGCTAAATAGGTCATCCGGCGGTTCCCGCATATCTTCTACCCATTCGGCCCGCTCCTCATTATCCTCATCAAAAACATTATGGCTTTCTTCCAAATTATTCCGGATCATGTTGATCTTTTTAGGATAATATTTGGAATCTACTAAGTCCTTGCGAAGGGAAAGCCATAGTTGCTTGAGGTTGATACCCACTGGACAGACTTCTCTGCAGTTTCCGCACAGGGTGCAGCGAAACACCGTGTTGCTATAATGTTTCCATTCTTCTTCAGTCGGCTCTTTTTTTCTAAAAATCTTTTGGAACAGCCATGTTCGGCTTTTTAAGATCTGTTTGAGACCCTTCATGCGGTACAGCGCAGACAGCTCTCCGCTGGCGGAAGCAGATACTGCCGGGCAAACGTCGGCACAGGACCGGCAGTTGGTACAAGCCGCCATCTCCAGGACCTGTCTGACGCTATAATTTTGATTAGACATGCTTACTCATCATCCTTTGCATACTTCTCAATATCAGCCAGAACCCAATCTTTCACTGCTTCGGGCGCGTGGATCAGATTTTCCAGTTCGGCTTTGTCATCGGGCTTTATTTTGTAAATCCATCCTTTCCCGTAACAGTCCTCATTGATTAACCCGGGATTTTCTTCCAGATCCTCATTTACGGCGACCAGTTCGCCGTTGACAGGACCAAAAACTTTACCCAACCACTTGCCGGATTCCACTTTGGCAAATTTTTTACCGGCTTTAATTTTTTTACCTTCTTCCGGCAGCTGAACATAAACGATTTCCTTGGCCATTTTCTGGGCAAAATCATCCATGCCCATGATCAAATCGCCGCCATCTTCTTTGATCCAAAAATGATGCTCTTCGTAATATAAGTCATCCGGCAGGTTGTATCCTTGAATCTCCATTCTTGTTCCTCCTTTTATAAAGGTAGTCAGTCGTCAGTTGCGCGTTGCATTTTACTGCTGACATCGGACAACGGACGCCCGCCCTCCGCGTTATTCGGCATCCTCCATCAATTCATTAATAAATTCAGTGATATTACAGATCTTGATCTTCTGTTTGCGCAACTTGGCTTGTGACAGGTTGTGTATGCATGAGTTGCATTCGGACAGCAATACCTCAGCTCCCGCCTCCAGGGCTTCGGCCAGCCGACGGCGGGCCATTTCTATGGAGTTCTTCGGATAGGCCCCGCGAACCCCACCGCCCGAACCACAGCAAAGTGAATTAGCGTGGTGATGGTCCATTTCTACAAAATCCGGCGCGATTTTGCGGATGGTTTCCCTGGGTTCCTCATAAATGCCGCAATGTCGGCCCAGATCACAGGGGTCATGATAGGTTACCCGCTTATCGGTCTTTATACCCAGGTCAAAATCCTTCAAAAACAGGGTGATGTGAACGATTCGTATGCCCGCATCCCTCAGGCGATCATACTGTGTCTTATTGTTAAACGTCCTGAAACAGTATGGACAGCTTGTAATCACTGTCTTGGCGCCGGTAGCCAGGATAAGATCGATATTTTTTTGGGCCAGCTTTTCGTTGATCCGGTATCCTACATCTTCCAGCACACCGCTGCAGCAGACCTCATCGATCAGGGTGTAATCCACTTCAAGACGGTCAAGAAGTTCCAGGGTCGCCAGGGTGGCTTCGTCTTCTCGGTAAGACCCGACACATCCGATGAAAAAGACGTTCTGGGCCTGCTGGTTTCTTGCCCTTTCAAAATCTTCGGGCTCATCTTCGGCATAGATGTTAGTGTGCTTTTGAAGTACTTTGTGCATAGCCTCGAATGCAGGATGGCATGAGCCGATATTGACCATATCTTTTCTGGCCTGTTTGATAATTTCAGGTACATTTACTCCTGAGGGACAGTTTTCAAAACAGCCGGCGCAGCTGGTGCATTGAAACATGGTTTCGATCAAATCATCGGTAATTTCTATTTCCTCGTCCATGACCTCTCTTAAAAGGAGCATCTTGCCGCGGGCATTCAAGGAGGGACGCAGCGTGACTCCATAAACAGGACACACCGCCTGACAGAATCCGCAACGGGAGCATTTAAGAATCTGCTCCCTGTATTTTTTTTCAAAATCGTATTTGGCTTCCATTTCTTGTCTCCCTAGTCGATCATATTATATAGCGCAGCGCTCATAGCAATTGAAAAAAAGCCTTTTAGACCTCCAGTGCCATTTTGCCCGGATTGAGAATATTATTCGGATCAAAGGTTTTCTTAATCCTGCGCATCACACTCATGGCGGTGGAATCATGTTCCAGCTCCATAAACGGCGCCTTGGAGATACCGATGCCGTGTTCACCGGTCAGGGTTCCGTTCAGATCTATGGAGAGCTGAAACAGATCCGCGACGGCGGCCTGAACCCGCTTAACCTCATCCGGATTATACCCGTCATACAAAATCTGGGGATGCAGGTTTCCATCGCCGGCATGGCCGAAGGTTGCAATCTGAAGATTGTACTTATCGGCGATTTCTTCAATGCCTTTGAGAAGGGCGGAGATATTCCCCATGGGTACCGTCACGTCTTCCAGCACGAAATGGGTTTTTATCCTGGCTAAAACCGCATAGGCCGATTTTCTGGCTTTCCACAGATCGGCGGCCTCTTCTTCGGATTTTGCCCTTTTGATCTCCTTGGGGTTGTTCTTTTCGAAAACCGCAATGGCCTTTTCCAGCTGATAGTCCGTCTCTTCCCGGGTGTAGCCGTCCGTTTCCACCAGGAGCATGGCATCGACTTCAGGCAGATTCAGGTCCGTGTTCTGATTAATGGCCAGAATGGTATGTTTGTCTAATATTTCCAGCACGCTTGGAATGATACCGCTGTACATGATCTGGGTAACGGCATTGCCGGCATCCTCCAGGTTGTTAAACGTGGCCTGGGCCGTGCTGGTCGCCGTTGGTCTGGGGTTTATTTTTAATGCAATCTCGGTGATCACCCCCAGGGTTCCTTCGGAGCCCACCATGAGGCGGGTCAGATCATAGCCGGAAACGCATTTCATAGCCTTGGAACCGGTCCGCATGACTCGCCCGTCCGGCAAAACCACTTCGAGTCCCAACACATAGTCCCGGGTGGTGCCATATTTGGCCCCTTTGACGCCGCCGGCATTGGTGGCTACATTTCCTCCCAGGGTGCAGACACTGCCGCTTGCCGGATCGGGCGGGAAGAAAAATCCGTAAGGCGCAAGGGCCTTTTCAAGGTCTGCGTACACCACCCCCGGCTGAACCACGGCCAGGCGATCTTCAATGCTGATTTTGATAATATTTTTCATGTGATTCAAGTCCAGCACAACCCCACCTTTCACCGGAACTGCCATACCCGAAAGCCCGGTTCCTGCTCCCCGGGGAATCACAGGGATCTTTTCGGTGTTGGCCAGTTTAAGAATTTCCGAAACCTGTTCGGTCGCCTCCGGCCAAACGGCACAGGAGGGCCTGTGCTTGTGCTCGGAGGCATCATACGAGTAAGAAACCATATCAATCAGACTGTCCGTGTAATTTTTTTCACCTACAATTTCGATGAGTGCCTGTTTTATTGTGTCATTCATACTTTACTCCTTGTTATCGTTCGCTCTCATTCGAGATAAGACCCGTACCCCTAACCCGGACAAGCTGGAATTGACTATTGAATATTGAAAATTGAAGATCGTTTGGATTGACTATTGTCGATTGACGATTGAATATTG
>CBDUUO010000308.1:0-4504 GCA_965370395.1 uncultured bacterium | reverse complement strand
GATATGCGTGAATAAAGCCACCGCAATAAAAATGGCCATCGTGCGATAGGCCTGGCGGTATTCCTCTTTAATGCCATATGTAATCAAGCAGACGATTAAAACGATCGCCGTTCCGGAGGCCAGGGCGGCAGCGACAAAATCCGGCGCTAACACGGCTGAGTTCCACCAATCCCTGGCACCCTGGGTGGCAAAAATCCAGGCGGTGATCACGTGGATGCCCACCGCCGCCACGAGGGAAACAGGTGCCAGCCGCTTGGCCCATTTTTCAGAAAACTCTTTTGGATTATCTACTTTTATGGCCAATTTTTTGAGGGGTCCTGCAAGATCCGGCAGCATTAAAATGTACAGATAAAGCAACGAAAGACCGGCATACAGGTTCAGTACAACGACATCCCATACCAGTGGAGAGCGCCACTGGGGGTGTAGCAGCATATTATATAGTCGGATCGGCTGACCAATATCCGGTATAATGGCAAACATGGCGGCAGTAACATTGGCAAACGCGCAAAGAGCCCCGATCTTGGCAAAGGGTTTCAGGTTGGTTACACCAAAAAGATAAATCATGGAGCTTAACACCAGCCCACCGGCCGCATTACCTACAAAAAAGGCAAGGGTGGAAACATAAAGGCCCCAGCTGTAAGAATTGCGCATATTGGTTAAAACAAGCCCCTCTTTTAACTGCAGGCCCCAGGCCACGAGGCCGACCAACATCAGAAGGCCTGTTACCGCAAACCCTATTTTTTTGCTGGTACTCATCACTTACACCTCCTTCCGTCTGGGTGGCAGATAATAGACATTGGGTCTTGTGCCCTTTTCGGGTAAAAGTGTGAAACCGTTCATATCTCTGACCATCTTCGAAACCTTGCTGTCAGGATCATCGAGGTCCCCCACATGCCTGGCATTGCCGGGACAGCCCCGTACACAGGCCGGATCCAGGCCCTTGTCGGCATAATGAACGCAGAAATTGCACTTTTCCACCACTCCCTTAGGCCGCTTCGGCATATAGACCAATCTTTCGTTTAGCCGAAACTCATTCGGATACCCGTAAGTATAGCCTTCCAGGTATTCATATTTGGCCATCGCCTTTTTGGGATCTTCCCAGTTAAACTGCCGCACACCATAAGGGCAGGCCGCCATGCAGTAGCGACACCCAATGCAGCGTTCAAAATCGACCAGAACCGTGCCATCCTCCTCGGTGTAGGTCGCATTTACCGGACAGACTTTCTCGCAAGGAGCATTGTTGCAATGCTGGCAGTGAATGGGCAGAAAATACTCCTTTCCTTTTTCCGGTGGGGTCAAATGGCGCTCACTACCCGGGGTGACCACGCGATTCCACCAGTTACCGGGCGGCTGGGCATTGTGCTGCTTGCAGGCCACAACACAGGAGCGACAGCCGATACATTTCTCTAAATCTATCACCATTCCTCTTCTCATGTCTTAGCCCTCCTTACGTCAACCAGACATTCGTTCCACACCGTGGTGGGCGTCCAGATACCCGGGACAAAATAGATCTCATGCAGTGGTTTAATCCAGGGCATCGTCAAGGAATTATACGACTCATTTTTCAAATACCTTGCCCACCACCCCTGTTCAAAGATGGTCGTGCCTTTCCGGCAACCGGGATCAATGACCGCGTAGGCCGTGGTTTTGCCGCGATTATTGTAAATCTCAACAAGGTCCCCGGCTTTAATATTGCGCTCGGCAGCATCAGCTGCGTTTAAAAACACCTTGGGCTTATTGCCCTGCAATTCATTGAGCCACACATTCTGGGAATGGGTGGAATGAACCCGGTAAAGGGAATTTTTGGTGACATACCGCAACTTATATTTTTCCCTGACAGCGGGATCCACTTTGTACTCGGTCTCCGCAAAGGTTTCCTTTTGAACCGGAAGGTTTTCACCCACTTCCAGAAAAAGATCCTCATCTTTGTAAAATTCAATCCGCCCGCTTCTCAAAAACTTTGCGGTGGCCTTAAGCGGCGCCGGGTAGCTTCGAGGCGGAAAGGGGACCCGGTTATGGACCTGCTCCCAGAAGGGTATCTGTCGATCGTTGGGGGCCGTGGAATGCAAGCGCACCGGTCCTTTTTTGAGCATATCCAGTGTGATTCCTTTGGTTTCCTGGCCTCCGGTCTCCAATAGGAGCTCGATGATTTTTTGGGAGGCTGCAGTTTCGTCCAAACCCGGGTAGTATAATTTTTCCCATTCCGGATTCAGCCGTTTGGCCAGTTCCCTGGTCACCCAGAATGCCGTGCGGCTTTCATGCATGGGTTTAACGGCCGGTTGCTGCAATTGGAGATAAGGATGCAAAATAGTGGCCGTGAGTTCATAATTTTCGTACCAGCTGGTAGCCGGGAAAACCACATCGGACCACTGGCAGGAAGTGGTCATTGAAAAGTCAAAGGTGACGACAAATTCAATGTCACCGGAAGACGATCGATCTTTCAGCTGATTGGCCATATTGTGCTGATCGAAGGGATTGCCCCATCCGCCGACCATGGCCTTGATCCCTTTTTTGGGATACCGTTTACCCTTGCCCTGGAGAAAATAAAGGTAGGGCACCCAGTTGAGCTTGCCGCCCGGTGGAAACCACCACTCTTTGAGGTTAAACCGGATTCGATACTGGCCGGCGTAAGTGGAGATGCCCCCGCCGCTTTTGCCGATGCTGCCGGTCAACACCGGCAGCAGGGAGATTGCCCGACCCTTGAGATCTCCGTTGTACCACTGGTAGTTGCTGGCTCCATAGATTGCATGGAGCGGCGTGTTGGTGGCGGCCTCAACGGCGATCCGTTCGATCTGCCTGGCGGGCACATCGGTAACGGCGGCAACTTTCTCCAGGCTGTATTCGGCCAGCATCTCTTTGAGTTCGCTGAACACGGTGCGGACTTCAACGCGACTGCCGTCGGTTAATTCCACCTCAAATTCCCCTTCCAGGATGGCTTCGGTGGCATCCAGCCTTTCCGGGTTCAGAATCGCAAGCCCCTTCGGCGTGCGGATGGCAAAAAGGCTGCGATATGGCGGAATTTTCCAGTCCGCTATTTCATCCGCCAGGGCTTTGACATCTTTTGCCGGCAGCCGTTTGCCGTTGTCTTTTCGCACCAGGATGGGAAAGTCGGTAAAATCCTGCAAAAACTTTTCATTGTACAGTCTGCGGTCGATGATCACCT
This sequence comes from uncultured bacterium, assembly GCA_965370395.1. Lineage (GTDB taxonomy): Bacteria > Desulfobacterota > Desulfobacteria > Desulfobacterales > JAHEIW01 > JAHEIW01. The sequence continues at coordinate 1,341 of CBDUUO010000308.1, read as the reverse complement.
TTGCCATTCCCAGCCCCATGGCGGCATCGGTATCCGGTTTCAGCGGCACCCACTCATCGGCCTTGGCTGCCGTGGAACAGTAGTCGGGGTCAAAGACCACCAGCTTGCCGTTTTTTTTGGCCTTGATCAGATTGTGGGCATCCGGCAGGCGGGTCTGGATAATGTTGGATCCAAAGACCATGGTATACCGCGCATTGGGCCATTCCAGGGATTCCAGCTCTTCGGTCTGCACCCCGAAGGTCATGGGCCAGAACATGGGCAGATCCCCGTTCTGGTCGTAACCGTGGTGAATCGTCCAGTTCGCAAGACTGGCCAATCGCACAAAGGCGCCCTTGTGCACATAACCCGTACCGGGAACCTGGATGGTCAGACCCACGGCTTCGGGACCGTATTTATCCATAATTGTCTTAAGTTTTTTGGCGGTGTAATCCAGGGCTTCCTCCCAGGTGACCTTTTTAAACTTTCCGGTGCCCCGCTCCCCGGTCCGAATCAGGGGATACTTGATGCGGTCCTTGCCGTAAACGAGGTTCATCATGGAAAGCCCACGCAAACACCCTCTTGGATTGTATCCTTCTTCCGGATAATCTGCGCTTTGAATAATAGTGGTCATCCTTCCGTCTGTTGTGTGGATATTAAAGCCACAGGCTCCGGTGCAGTTGGGAGAGCAGGTCGAGCGGGTCACCGTTTCGCCTTCTGCGCTCTGGGCCGCCACAGCTTCCCCCGCATAACGCAAAAGCTTCATGTCAAGTGCCGCTGCCGCTCCTGCTGCCAGACCCATTTTCAGGAAGGAACGTCTTTTAAATTCCATAAAACCCTCCTTAAGGTTTGAGTAAAAATATGGCTAAGTTGCTATTTTTAGGGATAGAAAAATATTTTTGTGCCAAAAAGGTATGATTCTCTTAATTTATAGGACCAAAAAGGAAGCGATTATTTATTTTAAGGAAAATTTAATTTCGATCTTCGAAATACACGAGGATGTCACCCATGATAATGGGTCAAGTGCACTCGGATGAGTATTCCTTACCATTATTAGATATAAAAAGCGAAAATAATTTTCTTTGACTTAAGTCAAAAATTGTAAATTTAATACCTGACGAAAATCGAATGGGGAATCACATGTGAAATCTGAAAATTAGGAATACCACCAAACGCGATGGGAGTCAGTATTACCCCGGGTGTGCCGTTCCGGAGCCTCACTGTGGTTTCAGTGCGACTTGAACCGGCACTGATCATTGAGCAGCGCTATGAAGCAGGGCAATAAATCGGAATCCGCATCTAATCAGAATTTTATTAAACCTGCCGACTGATGCGCTGTTTGGAGTTTACCAGACTATTTAGCTA
>CBDUUO010000307.1:0-4513 GCA_965370395.1 uncultured bacterium | reverse complement strand
AACCTGATCGACCGTGTAAAAGTCGCTTTTAAAGACCGGATTGCCGTCTGGCGAAAAAACAACCAGCAGGGGGACGGTCAGACTGCCAACCGCCTTAAGTTTGGCTTTTCCGGCGGGGTTGTTGCCGGTGATGTCGACTTTCATCGGAACGATATTTTCCTGTGCCACAAGATTGATAATCCGTTGATCATGCAGAACACTTTCCTCGAGAACCTTGCAGTTTAGACACCATTCGGCTGTAAAATCCATTAAAACCGTTTTTCTGTGCTCGACGGCCGCCTCAAAGCGCTCGGGCGTATAATAAGTCCAGTTAATCGGTCCTTCACCCGACAGTCTCATTGCGCCCCAGATCGGCAACGCCATCAAAATTAAACCCAGGCTGACAAAAACAGTTTTGGTTATTTTTTTTGTAGCCAGTGCCGGCGTCCGGTAAGCCAGCCAGGTGCCGCCGGCTGCTATCAGGCCCATAACCGGCCACCAGAAAATTTTGCTCGGGGGGTTGGGTGGAGAACTCAGCATGGCACTGATACCAACGCCCAAAAAATAGGCAGCCGCCGCTAACATAAACAGGCCCATGACCTGTTTGATGAGCTCGCTGGCCGGTCCGGCCTTCGGTATGCGGTTGACCAGATTGGGAGCAGCCGAAAGGATGAGGTACGGCAGGGCCATACCGCCGCCGATGGCGCTAAAAGTGGCCAGGGTGGTCAGTGGGGTTTGGGCTGCGGCCCAGGCAGCGGCGGCCCCCATAAAAGGAGCCGTACAGGGCGTTGATAAAACAGCTGCCAGAATGCCAAGCCCGAAAGATCCCAGAGGACTATTTTGCCGGGGGTTGATCATGTAGATGAATTGGGGCAGACGAACCGAAAAAAAACCAAACATGCCCAGCGCCATGATTCCGATGATGGTGCCGACCAGGATGGTAAAAGCCGGATATTGGAATAACTGATGGGTTGCCGTAAAATCACTGACCAGAGCGATCAGAAGGCCGATACCTGTCCAAAATGCCAGCACCCCTAATGACATCATCAATCCAAGGAAAAAGCATTTTTTGCGATCTTCAGCGGCATGGGACAAACTGATAATTTTGATCGGAATCAGCGGCAGGACACAGGGTGTGAGGTTGAGCAGCAGGCCGCCAAACGCCGCAGTGATTAGCAGCAATATCCATCCGAAACCCGATGATGTATTGACGGAAAATTTCCAGTCAAAGAGGCTGAAGTGAGCCATCCCTGCAGGCGGAACCCATGCGCCGGAATCCAGATTCGCAAAAAGCGCCGCATTTATTTTTGATGCAGCGGCCCCGGGTTCGACCACCGCAAGCGTCTCTTTCAGCAACTCCTTCCGGGGAAACAGGCAGTATCTATCCGAGCATGCCTGATATTCCACTTTTATTTCCAGTTCGATGGTCCCCGGTTTTATCTGCTCATCCAATTTCATCAGCAGGTAGATGATGGTGCGGCCTTCGAAGGACATCAGATCTCCGCTGGAATAGTCTACTTTAATCGGCTTTGCCTGCGGGAATCGAGGGGTCTCTAGGGTGACGCCTTCGGTGGCAGCGACAACCAGAACTTTGGTGGGATAGGGTATGAAATCTTCAAAAGGCCGGATCTGAGCTGCATCGGCATTGATATGAAATCCGTCTTTAATGTCGACCACGATAGCCAGCGCGACCGGTTCTCCGGGGCGAGCGCGGTCAACCGACCAGGCGGTTTGGACGTGGACCGGGTCGTCCGCCGCCGGAACTGTTTGCGCCGGGCTGCTTTGCAGGGTTATAGATAACAATAGCAAATGGATTGATAAAACTGTATAACCCAGTAATTTTTTGTTTGTTCTAAAATTCACACCCGGTAGGCTCCGTATGGATTTTCAAACCACAGATTGATTGAATCTATTATATTTGGCTTTTTTAGAAATGATGGTGATATCGGATTTTTCTTGTTTCTTTAATACTAAAACAGTTCTTGAATATTTTCAAATTTTTTACTTTGCTTATCTACTGGATTTCAGTTAAACTAAAAATTTTGATATTTTATTAAAGATTTTAGTTTTACGATTAATTACACGGCGGAAATCCAATCAAGGAGATCAATATGGATAAGTATTTATTTACGTCCGAATCTGTGACCGAAGGTCATCCGGATAAAGTCGCCGATGCCATTTCAGATTCCATTCTGGATGCGATCATCGGTCAGGATAAAAACTGCCGGGTCGCCTGCGAAACCCTTGTTACGACGGGGCTGGCTTTTATATCCGGTGAAATTACAACCGAATGTTATGTCGATATCCCTCAGATCGTTCGTGATACCATCCGTGACATCGGGTATTGCTCCTCCCAGATGGGATTTGATTGCCAGACCTGCTCGGTTATTACCAGCATCGACCGCCAATCTCCGGACATTGCTCAGGGGGTCAACACCGGTGAAGGCTTATTTAAAGATCAGGGAGCCGGGGATCAGGGTTTGATGTTCGGATTCGCCACCGCTGAAACTCCCGAACTGATGCCGATGCCAATTACGTATGCTCATAAACTGTGCAGCCGGCTGGCCAAGGTTCGTAAGAATGGCACCCTGGATTTTTTAAGACCCGACGGAAAATCCCAGGTGACCATTGAATATGAAAACGGGACTCCCAAACGGGTGGATACAGTGGTGGTATCGGCCCAGCATAAACCGGATGTGACCTATGACGATTTGAAAGAGTCGATCATCGAAGAAGTGATAAAGAAAGTGATTCCTCCGGAAATGACCGACGGTGATACGCGCTATTTTATCAATCCGACAGGTCGGTTTGTGATCGGCGGCCCGATGGGAGACTGCGGCCTGACCGGTCGCAAAATCATTGTGGATACATACGGCGGCCAGGGCAGTCACGGCGGCGGCTGCTTTTCCGGTAAAGATCCATCCAAGGTCGATCGCAGCGCTTCCTATATGGGAAGGTATATTGCCAAAAATATCGTTGCGGCCGGTCTTTCAAAAAAATGTGAAATCCAGATCGCCTATGCCATCGGAGTGGCTGAACCCGTATCGGTAATGGTTGATTTGATGGGTACCGGTGAGATGCCCAAAAAAAAGGTGGAGGAACTTGTCGCCGAAGTGTTTGATTTGAGACCGGCGGCAATTATCGAATATCTGAATTTGCTGCGTCCGATTTATCGCAAAACATCCGCCTATGGTCATTTTGGCCGCAACGAACCGGAATTCTCATGGGAGAATACGGATATGGCCGAGGTTCTGAGAGAAAAAGCAGGTCTGTAAATTTATGAAGGAGAGATATTACTGATGAATTATGATGTGAAGGATATCAAATATGCCAAGGACGGTGCCCTGCGGATTGAATGGGCCAATCAGAACATGCCGGTTTTAAACCGTATTCGGAAACGATTTGAAAAAGAAAAACCTTTGAATGGCGTGCGCCTGGGTGCATGTCTGCACGTGACCACTGAAACCGCATCCCTGATGCAGACGCTCAAATCCGGTGGGGCCAGAGTCGCATTGTGTGCTTCAAATCCACTCAGCACCCAGGATGATGTGGCCGCCTCCCTTGTTAAACATGATAAAATACCGGTTTTTGCAATCAAAGGCGAAGACAACCGGACCTATTACCGGCACATAAACGCCGTGCTGGACATCAAGCCCCAGTTCACCATGGATGATGGAGCCGATCTGGTATCCATCCTGCATTCCGAGCGCAGGGAGCTCTTATCCGGTGTTCGGGGGGGAACCGAAGAGACAACCACCGGTATCATCCGGCTCAGAAGCATGGCTGCCGACGGGGTTTTACAGTATCCAATTATTTCGGTTAATGACGCCCGCACAAAGCATTTTTTTGATAATCGTTATGGCACCGGACAGAGCACCATCGACGGCATTGTGCGTGCAACCAACCGCCTGCTGGCCGGAACAAATTTTGTGGTTTGCGGTTATGGATGGTGCGGACGCGGTGTTGCCATGAGAGCCCGCGGCATGGGGGCGAAGGTGATTGTCATCGAAGTCGATCCGTTGCCGGCCCTTGAAGCGGTTATGGACGGATTGGCCGTCATGCCGATCAGCAAAGCCGCCCGGATCGGCGATTTTTTCTGCACGCTTACCGGCAATATTAATGTCATCCGCAAAGATCACTTTTTACTCATGAAAGATGGGGCGATTGTGGCCAACTCCGGTCATTTTAACGTTGAATTGGACCTGGCGGCTCTGGAACGAATTGCAAAATCACGCCGCATGTTGCGGCCGTTTGTGGAGGAATTTACGCTGAGAAACGGGCGCCGGATCAATGTACTGGGAGAGGGCCGTCTGATCAATCTGGCGGCTGCGGAAGGCCACCCCTCCAGCGTCATGGACATGAGCTTTGCCAACCAGGTGCTCAGCATCGAGTTTATGGTGAAAAATAAAAAACCTTTGGCCAAACAGGTTTATCCGGTGCCGGAAAAGATTGACAAGCAAATCGCCAAAGAAAAACTGGCTGCCATGGGCACCCGCATCGATCGGTTGACCCCGGAACAGAAGAAGTACTTGGC
>CBDUUO010000306.1:0-4518 GCA_965370395.1 uncultured bacterium | reverse complement strand
CAACCCATAAAGAAAATGATTGACGGCACGCGCCTGATTGCCAACGGCGAGTATTTGAACTCGATTGATGTGGATCAGGTTGATGAAATGGGCCAACTGTCGGTCGCGATTGACAAGATGGGTAAAAAAATCGGCGAAAAGCAGGCCGAACTGAACCGGCAGCGCAATGAATATCAGAATCTGTTCGAACGGGTTCCCTGTATCATCACGGTTCAGGACCGTAACTATAAACTGATCCGATATAACAAAGAATTTTATGAAAAATTCAAGCCCAAGTCCGGCGATTACTGTTACGCCGCCTATAAAGGGCGTAAGGAAAAATGTGTGATCTGTCCGGTTGAAAAAACCTTTGAAGACGGGCTGTCGCATTTCAGCGAGGAAAGAGGGTTTAACAAAGACGGAACGCCTACCCATTGGATTGTCAACACCTCTCCGATTAAAAACGATCAGGGCGAAATTGTGGCTGCCATGGAAATGAGTCTGGATGTCACCCAAACCAAATTACTTGAGGAAGAGCTCAAAAAATCCGAGGAAAAATACTACGCGATATTTGATAATATACCGAATCCGGTTTTTGTGCTGGATAGGGCGAGCCTCGAAATCCTCGACTGCAATGCCAGCGTTGAAGTGGTTTACGGGTATCGCAAAGATGAGATTATTAAAAAATCTTTTTTAAAATTATTTAGTGCAGAAGAAAAGAATCATTACGCAAAATTGATAAAATCAGCCAGCATTATCAATCAGGCCCGGCACCTGAATAAAGATGGGGGCACCCTTTTTGTCAACATCCGGATTTCCCCCTCTGAATATCCAGGCGGCAAAGTACTTCTGGTGACGACCAGTGATATTACCCAGCGTCTCGAAACTGAACAGCAGCTGATACAGGCCAGCAAAATGGCAACCCTGGGCGAAATGGCTACCGGCGTTGCCCATGAGCTCAATCAACCCCTTGCGGTCATTAAAACGGCCAGTCGTTTTTTTATGAAAAAGATCGGTAAAAAGGAAAAAATCGAAGATGATATTCTTTTTACCATGGCAGCAGAAATCGATTCGTATGTCGACCGAGCCACCAAGATCATCAGCCGTATGCGCCAATTTGGCAGAAAGTCGGATATCAACCTGGAAAAGGTCGAGATCAATGAGGTGCTGAAAAAAGCCCTTGAAATCTTAGGCCAGCAGTTAAAAGTGCGCGGAATCGAGGTCGTCTGGGATATTGAGCAAGATCTTCCTGCGGTTATGGTGGACCCCGACCGCCTGGAACAGGTCTTTATCAATCTATTAATCAATGCCCGGGATGCCATTGATGCAAAGTGGCAATCGCAGCCCCATCAAAAGGGCGACAAGAAAATTATTTTGAAAACGAGATCCGGCCCCCAAGAGATTACCGTTGAAATCAGCGATACCGGAACAGGGATTCCGCATGCACTTTTGGAGCGGATATTTGAACCCTTTTTTACGACCAAAAAAGTGGGGCAGGGTACCGGTCTGGGGCTTTCCATAAGCTACGGAATCATCAAAGATTGTAAAGGCAGTATCCAGGCAGTCTCCCGCAAAGGTCAAGGTGCCGGTTTTATCATTAAATTTCCAATTGCGACTTAAAATTAATGGAAAAATCAATCTTACTCGTTGATGACGAAGAAGGTATCCGCAAGGTACTCAGCATCGCGCTGTCCGACATGGGATACCATGTGCTCACCGCTCAAAACGGTGTGGAAGCGCTGCGCATATTCAAAGATGAGCGGCCGCCGATTGTGCTGACCGATATAAAGATGCCCGAGATGGATGGTATTGAGCTTTTGCGCCGCTTAAAACAGGTGAGTGCGGATACGGAAGTCATCATGATTACCGGTCACGGCGACATGGATTTAGCCATCAAAAGCGTCAAATATGAAGCCACTGATTTTGTCACCAAGCCCATTAACGATGAGATCCTGGAAATTGCTTTAAATCGGGCCCAGGAACGAATTGCCATGCGCCAGAAGCTCAATGAATATACCCAGAATCTTGAACAGCTGGTGCGGGACAAGACCCAAAAACTGATCGAGGCCGAGCGGCTGGCAGCGGTGGGTCAGACGGTGGCAGGGCTTTCTCACGCCATAAAAAATATTACCGGCGGCCTTAAAGGCGGCGCATTTGTGCTGGAAAAAGGAATCGAACTCGGTGATCAGAAATATCTGATGCAGGGCTGGGAGATGATCAAAGGCAATGTCGATAAGATTACCAATCTGTCTCTGGATCTGCTCAATTATGCTAAAGCCACTGATTTGAACGTCCAGGCCACCGATCCCAACGAACCGGCCCGGGAAATCATTGACCTTATGCGCCCGCGGGCCCAGGAGCTTGGGATTGATCTGGTCAGCGACTTTGCTCAAAACCTGAACACCTGTCATTTTGATGCAGGTCTCATCTGCCGCTGCCTGCTGAATCTGGTGACCAATGCCATTGATGCCTGCACCCATGATGGCCCCGGCTCACAAAACAAAATGGTGACGGTGCGGACGAAAAAAACGCGCGGGTGGGGGATTGAATATCAGGTGCTTGATAATGGCTGCGGGATGAATGCCGAAGTAAAAAGAAATATTTTTAAACGTTTTTTTTCGACCAAAGGCTCTGAAGGTACGGGCATCGGGCTGATGATCACCCAGAAAATAGTCGATGAACATAACGGTGTGATCGAAGTCGAATCTCAAGAAGGTGCCGGTTCCAAATTTTTCATCAAGCTTCCGAAAAAGCCAAATGAATGACATCCTCTTAAAATACCGCCAGCTGGGTGACATTTTCGACACGTTTTCCATGGGTATGATGGTCGTGGGCCCGGATCGCAAAATCATCTCGTTGAATCACTCCGCCGAACTGATCACGGGGTACAATGAATCAGATCTGCGCGGGAAATACTGTCACCAAACCTTGCTTGAACCCCTGTGCGGCGGGGAATGCCAGTACCTAACAGCGGTCGAAAGTGGTCGGCAAGCCGGCAGTGTGGACTTTGGGGGCAGCGATCAAAGTAATGAAAAACACAGTATCACCCGGATCGTATCGCCCATCTATGGTTCGGACGATACACCCCTCGGATGTATCGAGGTTTTTCAGGATCATACCGTCTTCAAAGAGCTTCTTGAACGCGTCAGACATGATGATCGGCGCTTAAAAATCATCCTGGATAACCTCGACATCGGCGTCCTGACCGTTGATCGTGGTGGGCATATCACCTTTTTCAATAACCGGGCTGAAACCATCACCGGATTTAACCGGGGGGATGTGCTGGGGAAATCCTGTCGGATGATCTTTGGCAAAACCGCCAGTCACGACATGCTGCTGTTTGACGAAACGATCGCCGATGGCCAGGCACGTTCGACCACCGCAGGAGAGATCAAGACCCGGGATGGGCAGGCTATTCCGATGCGCGCCAATTACATGGCGCTTAAAAATGAAGATGGGCGCATTGTCGGCGGCCTGGCAACCATTGCTGATTTATCGTTGAAGTATCAATTTATCAGCGAAATAAAAGGCCGTTATACATTTTATGATATGGTGGGTAAGGATCCGGCCATTCAGAAAATTTTTGAAATTGTGCCCGTCGTGGCTTCAAGCGATGCCACCATCCTTATCGAAGGTCCCACCGGAACCGGAAAAGATGTTTTAGCCAAAGTCATTCACAACGCCAGTCGGCGTTCAAAAAATCCACTGGTCAAAGTGAACTGCGCGGCATTGCCCGACAATCTGCTGGAATCAGAGATGTTTGGTTATGTTAAGGGCGCCTTTACCGGAGCTGAAAAAAATAAACCGGGTCGCTTTCAGGAGGCAGATGGCGGAAGCATTTTTCTGGATGAAATCGGGGATCTGCCGCTATCGCTGCAGGCAAAACTATTGCGGGTCCTGGAAGATAAGGAGTTTTATCCCCTGGGTAGCAGAAAAACCACCAAAGTGGATGTGCGTATCATTTCAGCCACCAACCAGAATCTGGAACGATTGGTCAGGGAAAAACGCTTTCGGGAAGATCTTTTCTACCGGCTGAATGTTATGCGGCTGGATTTGCCCCCTTTGAAAGATAGAAGGGGTGATATTCCGCTTTTAATAGCTCATATTTTAAAGCGCCTGTGTGCAATCCGGGATACGGTGGTTGAAAAATTTTCCAACGATGCCATGGAAGTGCTTTTAAATTACGATTACCCCGGAAACGTCAGAGAACTGGAAAACATCATCGAACATGCCCTGATTGTCTGTCAGGATAAAATCATTGAACGCCATCACCTGCCCCTTTCACTCCAGGGCGGCATTTCATCCCCGGAGACGACAGAAGAAAAACGATCGTTTGATAAAGAAATTGAATTCAGTGAGAAAACCCTCATTTTAGATATGTTGCGAAAGTACAACTGGAATAAAGGCAAAACCGCCTCAGAGCTCGATATCAACCGAACCACCCTGTGGCGCAAAATGAAAAAATACAATATTTCCGTATAGATTTTATTATACGCAGATTACGCAGATTACGCAGATTGTAAAAGATAAAAGGGGGTT
>CBDUUO010000305.1:0-4522 GCA_965370395.1 uncultured bacterium | reverse complement strand
ATGGTCGGGCGCCAAGCAGGCTTTTTTGCTCAGTCCTCAGTCCTCAGCACTCATTACTTATCTATTGACCCTGAACACTGACACCCGAAACCTGACACCTAAAAAAGCTGTGTTTTGTGAATTACTTGCGGGACACAGCACTAGCGGCGAAGCTGGTACTTTCGAACCGCTCGATTATGATCCTTAAAATTAGTGGAGAACTGATGGGTTTTGTTTTTTTTGGATACAAAGTAAATGAATTTTGTATCGGCCGGATAAAGAGCGGCCTCCAGGGATTTTTTGCCGGGATTGGCGATGGGGCCGGCGGGAAGACCTCTGATTTTGTAAGTATTATAAGGCGTGGGAGTTTCAAGGTGTGTGCGTTTTAAATTGCCGTCAAAGTTCTTTAATCCGTAGATTACCGTTGGATCAGATTCCAAGCGCATTTTCCTTTTTAAGCGATTATGGAATACCGAGGAAATCACGGGGCGCTCAAAAGGGGCCCCGGTTTCCTTTTCAATGATCGATGCCAGGGTGACGATCTGATGAATCGAAAACCCGAGGTGATCTGCCCGCTGTTTCCACGCCGAATTAAAAACCTTCCGGAAGCGTTTGACCATGGTTGAGATGATCGTTTCGATGCTCACTTTTTTCGGAAAATAGTAGGTTTCCGGAAACAGGTAGCCTTCCAAAGTTTCAGCGGTTATGCCGTTTTTGCGAGTCAGGTCGGCATCGGTCGCTGCCGCAATAAAGCTGGAATTTTGCGCAAATCCGGCTTCGGCAACAAGGTTGGCAATCTGGAAGATATTGAGGCCTTCCGGAACGGTGAGCTTGTATAGTTTGACCTTGCCTTTAACCAGTTTTTCCATAATCTGTATCGGGGTCATGGTGGCGGACAGTGCATATTCTCCGGCTTTAAGCCGCTTATCGTACCCTTTCAGACGGGCAACCATATTAAACTTAAACGGACTCTTGATAATACCCGCTTTGAAAAGGATATCCGTTGTGACCCGAAATGTTTGACCGGATGGTATGTTAACGACTATATTTTTTGAATCAAAGCGGGCAGGTTGACCGGCATAGTGACGCAAATTAAGAATAAAAACCGCAAGGCCACAAAGGCTTATAAATATAAGAACGGATGAAATAAGCAGGATTTTTTTCAATCTTTTATTATCTCCAAATATGCGTGTGTCTGAACTAGCATAATAAAAATAACCGCGCGTTGTCAAAGAGCAATGACTTTTACACCCATTTGTGGTATAAAAACATTCTGGATAGTGCTTTCGTTTCGACATTAAACAACAGGTATCTTGCCAAGCATAGCATTACCATGCTATCCGCAAACTTTGCGAATATTTAATCTGGATTTAAGGAGAAATCGTGAAATACTGGCGGCAACCTTTAGACCGGGATCGCATTCAAGTTCCCTGCGGCATCATCCATATCATCGAGGAACGCTGTAAAGGTTGCGGATTCTGCGTTGAATTCTGCCCGCGTGGGGTGTTTGTTATATCAGAACGTACCAATCCCAAAGGGTATCATCCGCCTGAAATTACCGATAGTTCCCAATGTGCCGATTGCGGATTATGTGCACTGCTTTGCCCCGATTTTGCCATTTATGTTGAGAGCAGCCAGATGCCTGCGAAAAACAGTGACGAGACCGACGAGCAGAATTGAGTTAATACTATGAGTGATCAGGGCCTGTTGACCGGAGAACATTTTCTGTTGGGAGACTATGCTGCTGCTGAAGGAGCCATATTGGCCGGCTGCCGCTTCTTTGCCGGCTACCCCATCACGCCTGCAACCGAGATAGCCGAGCGAATGTCGACCCGGCTGCCACAGGTTGACGGCATTTATATACAGATGGAAGATGAACTGGCTTCTATGAATGCCATCTTAGGGGCTTCATGGGCCGGTGCCAAATCCATGACGGCCACCAGCGGTCCTGGCTTTTCGCTGATGATGGAAAACCTGGGCCTCGGCATCATGTTGGAAACACCTTGCGTCTTGGTTGATGTACAGCGCGGAGGACCATCCACCGGTTTGCCGACATTGGTGGGGCAGCAGGATATGATGCAGGCCCGGTGGGGGTCCCACGGCGATTACGAAATCATTGCGCTTTGTCCCTCTTCCCCGCAAGAACTTTTCGATTTGACCATACGTGCTTTTAATTTGGCTGAAAAATTCCGCACACCGGTGCTGGTAATGACGGATGCTGAGATCGGTCATATGACGGAACGGGTTGTCATCCCTCAGCCCGAAGAGATCGAAATCATTAATCGACCTCAGGTTCGAAAAGGAGATGTGGAGCCGGACCATTTTCGGATATACCGTGATACGGACACAGACGGCGTAGAGGGCACTGTATCGCCCATGGCGATTGCCGGAGAGGGCTATCGCTTCCACGTAACCGGCCTGATCCACGATGAGCTTGGCTATCCAGCCATGAATGCCGAATCCAGCGAGTGGAACATTAAGCGCCTGGTCAATAAAATACGTGCACATCGCGATGAGATCATCCAACTGGAAGAACAAAACTTAGATGACGCTGAAATTATCGTGGTATCTTACGGTATTTCAGCGCGAACTTCCCAATGGCCAATTGAACAAGCACGTAAAGAAGGCATCCGGGTGGGTTACCTCAGGCTTATCACCATATGGCCTTTTCCGGAAAAGCGGATTTTCGATCTGGCAAAAAGAATCCGAGCCTTCGTTGTACCCGAGATCAACATGGGGCAAATATGCCTTGAAGTGGAGCGTTGCGCTGCCGGTCAGGCACAGGTATTCGGCGTTCACCGGCTGGGGGGTGATATTCTGGAGCCCCAGCGGGTGCTGGGTGCTATTCGCAAAGCAGCCGGACGCTCGGATCAACCACAAACAGATCTTCAGGATCGATAAACGGAGAGATAAGCACATGGCCGAAAGCGGCATGCGGCCGGAACACTCCGGACAAGAGCGCGATTCTCAAAGCGATTGGGTAACCGGTCTGCATCCAATGGACGTACTTTTGCGCGGGGAGCGGTTGCCTCACATTTGGTGTCAGGGCTGCGGGCTGGGTACGGCGTTGACCACATTTATCGGAGCGCTGCAGTGGTTGGAAAAAAATCAGAGTTGGGACCTGGACAAGGTATCTGTGGTTTCCGGTATTGGCTGTACCGGGCGTATTGCCGGTTACATTCGCCTGGATTCCTTTCACACCACCCACGGCCGGGCCATTCCGTTTGCCACAGGTCTTAAACTTGCCAACAGCGAATTGAAAGTCATTGTCATTTCCGGGGATGGGGATATCGCCGGGATCGGCGGCAATCATTTTATCCATGCGGCCAGACGCAATCTAGATATTACCGTTATTTGCGTTAATAACTTTAACTACGGCATGACGGGCGGTCAGGTGGGACCGACAACGCCCCACGGTGCCAGGGCGGTTACGGCCCAATACGGTAATTTTGAACATCCTTTTAACCTGCCATATCTGGCGGCAGCCGGAGGGGCATCTTTTGTGGCGCGCTGGACGGTACTTCATGCCCGGCGCTTGGAGTGGACCCTGCGCGAGGCCATGATGCATTCCGGGTTCAGTTTTGTTGAAATCATTGCTCCCTGTTCCACATCCTATGCGCGTTGGAATCTTGAGGGGCGGGGGCTGGATCCGCAGAAGCTGGGGCGACGTGGCCTAGAGGTTATGAAACATTACCAGCAGGTGGGCAAAATTGCCCACGATACGCATCCCAAAGACGCGGCTGTTCAGGTAAATGAAAATGGTGAGATCAACGCGATTGTTGAAGGTGTATTTCTAAACGAGCCCAAACCTGAATTTCGGGCGGCAATTGAAAACAAAACCCAGATAGCCAAAGAGCGATGGAGCGCGGCTAAAAAAGTGCTGGACGCACGCCTGAAATTACCCGGCCGGAACGATGTCGTTGAACGAACCGAAGTTCAACTCGGTGGCTTTGGCGGCCAGGGCATTATGAGCGCTGGTCGGATCATCGGCCAGGCGGCCACCCTATATGACAAGATAGAAGCCTGTTTTACGCAGAGTTATGGTCCGGAAGCAAGGGGCGGAGCTGCAGGATCACAGGTCGTCGTCGCAGGTGAACTGATCCATCACCCCCACCTTATAGCACCCAGCAGCGCCATTATCATGTCGCAGGAAGCCTACGTCAAATATGTCCCCAATCTTACCTCCAATGGAACCCTGCTGATTGACGATGGACTCGTGACGTTGCCGGAAGATCACCGTCAGGATCTGAAAACCTATGGGATTCCGGCAACTCAGATTGCTGAGGAATTGGGTAATGTCCGGGCGGCCAATTCGGTAATGCTTGGTTTTTGGGCGGCGATCGTTGGAGCTGTTAGCCAAGCGGCTATGCGGCAGTCCTTGACGGATTCGGTGCCACCCAAAACCTTGGAGGTCAATTTAAAAGCGTTTGATGTTGGTTTTGATAAGGGTGTTGAGGTTTTGAAATGACTTCTAATGTTATGTCCCACAAATATATTACAAAAGTCGTGCAGTATATTTTAGTTCAGTTGAGTTCTTTAAACA
>CBDUUO010000304.1:0-4557 GCA_965370395.1 uncultured bacterium | reverse complement strand
GGGCCATTTTTATGCGGTTTATAAATTCTTCCTGGTTGGCTGTGCTCATCTGATGCCTTTTTTCCAACGGCTGATGAAAGATTTCGCCGCCAGGGGCCTTATATCACGATCTTTTGTCCAGGCGTGTACCGGCGGCGGCAAACGGCGTATCATGCCGCCTTTTGGAGTCAAAAGCTTCTGGCCCATTGCTGCAAGTTTAACGGCAACATCATACAATCCTCGATTGCGAATTATCCATGACCAGGTTTGAAATAAGAACTTTTCGTTGCGGTTTGCCGGTGTCACCCCCCAGACCGTGTCGCCTTCGGCCAGCTTGGTCCGCAAAGCCAGTAGCATCCGCGGAAGATTGATATTGACCGGACATATATCCTGACAGGCGCCGCAGAGCGTCTCTCCCAGACACAGATCCTTGGCCCGATTGATCCCCACCAGCAACGGCGTTACCACCGCGCCCACCGGTCCGGAATAGGCATATCCGTAAGAATGCCCGCCGATCTTGGCGTACACCGGACACACATTCAGACAGGCCGCACACCGGATGCAGCACAGCATCTCGCGGAATTCTTCATCCGCCAGCATCCGGCTGCGCCCATTATCCAGAACAACCAGGTGAAATTCCTGAGGGCCGTCGGCCTGATGTGCGGATCGGGGCCCGCCGATATAACTGACATAGGTGGCCATATTCTGTGCGGCCGCACCGCGGCAAAGAAGTCTTAAAAGCATGTCGTGATCTTCCAGCCGGGCGGCGACACGCTCCATTCCCATGATGGCGATATGGACCTTTGGCAGGGTAATGGACATACGGATATTGCCTTCGTTTGAAACGGTCGTAATATGACCGGTTTCAGCGCAGGCGATATTGCAGCCCGAAGTGCCCATATCGGCAGTCAGAAATTTTTCCCGCAGGGCCTTCCTGGCAATCCATGTCAATCGCGGCGGATCATTTTCATAAGGAATATGGAGTTTGTCGGCAAAGAGGCTGCCAACATCATGGCGGGTTTTGTGAATGGCAGGCGCAATGATGTGAAAAGGGGTTTCACCGGCCAACTGAATGATGTATTCGCCCAGATCGGTTTCAGATACATCGATGCCGGCATCGATGAGCGCATCGTTTAAACCGATTTCTTCACTCACCATGGACTTGCCTTTAACCACCCGCCTGACCTTATGTTTGTGCGCGATTTCCAGGCAATAATTGACTGCCGCCTGACCGTCTTTGGCAAAAAACACCTGACCGCCGTTTTTTCGAATATTGGCGGCCAGTGTTTCCAGAACAACATCCAGATTTTTGATATCTTTCATCCGGATTTCATGGGCCTTTAAGCGCAGATCCGGTCCCTCGGGAAGCCGGCGATAGCATTCAGCTGTGCCCCGGCCGAAGCGGTTCTGCAGATCAGTCAACGCCCTTTGCAGCACCTCATTTTTAATGGCTTTTCTGGCCTCAGCCACGTAGTTTTCAGTCGTAATTTTTACCATTATTCCATCATTCCAATATTCCAGTATTCCAAGGCCAGCCGTTAGCTGGCTAAGACTTGCGCCAGGTGCATCACCTTAATATCGGAGCCCATGCGGCTGAGCTTGCCCTGGATGTTCATCAAACAACCCATATCACAGCCCACCACCACAACCGCTCCGGTATCTATAATGTTTTTGACTTTATCCGCCACCATGGCATTCGAGATATCGGAATATTTCACCGAAAACGCGCCGCCGAATCCGCAGCAATAATCCGAATCATGCATTTCGATAAAATCAGCGCCTGAAACCTTGTGGAGCAGTTTGCGCGGCTGTTCCCTGACACCGATACCGCGCAGCAAATGGCAGGAATCATGATAGGTTACCCTGCCCTCAAAGCGGGCACCCAATTCATCAACCCCCAGAACGTCCACCAGATATTCACTAAATTCATAGGTGCGATTTGCAAGATCCTGTGCCCGCCGCAACCATTGAGAACTGTTTTCAAACAGCTCGACATAATGGTGACGCACCATGTTGACACAGGAACCCGATGGACAGACAATTATTTCTGAATCTTCGAATACTTCAATGAAATGTTTGGCAGCAAAACGGGCCTGCCGGCGATAACCGGAATTAAACGCCGGCTGCCCACAACAGGTTTGATCGGTGGGACAGGTTAACGATATGCCCAGCCGACGAAAAACACGCACCATGGCTTCGGCCACCTCGGGATAAATGGTGTCAACTAAACACTGGATGAATAAAGTAACCGTTTTGTGACGGGTCATGCGGTCTGTTCTCTAACCTTGTTTAGAATGAGAAAATATTTTTACCATCAGAGTTGCGCCCGTTATTTTTACAATTTCATTCGAAAGCTATAATGAACGACTAAAAAAATCCAGCGTAAAATCATGGCGGAATGGGCAGTGAACCGATTTTCAATCTGGCGTGAAAGGCTTGCTATAAAAATTATTTCTGGTAAGATATTCAGCAGTTAGGAGAGTATGGCAATGACCGAACAAAGAACGGCATTATTAGAACTCATTGATAAAATAGAGCATCTGGGACAATTTCAGGACCGCATCGATTTCCCGGCATCCATCGGGCAGATATGGGAGGTCTTTTTAGATGATGTGCGAAATTTGATCGAAATTGAAGTTTGCGCGCTTTTTGTCGTCGATGACGATTCCCATGAGTTTGTTTTAGAGTATGTCTACCCTGATGACAGAAAAACCATCTGCAAAAAGGAAGTCCAATATCAAATTGAATGCGGCATCTTTTCCTGGATAATCAATCGAAGGCAACCGGCCTTAATTCCTGCCCTGGCATTTGAAAAAGAAAAATCAATCGTCATGTTGCCGCTTGCCACAATTAAAAGAACCCTGGGTGCAGTCATGGTTAAAACGCCCATCAAAGAAAGCTCTATTACCCATGAAAACATGAAACTTTTGACCATGCTGGCCAAACAGTATTCGCTGGTGCTGGAAAACACGCTGCTGTATGATCGCTTAAAAAAGAAGCATAAATCACTGGAAAAAGCCAACGGCGAAATCAGACTTTTATCCAGAAAAGATTCACTGACCGGCTGTTACAATCGCGGCTATCTCAACGAACACCTGCAACACGAAATTAAGCGCGCCGCCAGGTATCATCATCCCCTCTCGGTGGCTTTATGTGACATCGATCATTTCAAGCGCATAAATGATACCTTCGGACATCTTTGCGGCGATATGGTACTCAAAGAATTTGTGAAACGTCTCGTGTCTCTGATCCGGTCCGACATGGACTGGCTGGCGCGTTATGGCGGCGAAGAATTTTTACTGATCCTGCCCGAAACCACCTTTAAAAACGCCGCCCGTCTAGCCGAAAGACTTCGCAGGCAAATTTCTAGAAAAGTATTTAAATGGGAAGGAGAAAAGATATCGATCACCGCCAGCTTCGGGGTAACCGGTTTCGATAAGCACAGGCCCGGCGAAAATCTTTCGCTGGATGACCTGATCGAAATGGCGGATCAATATCTCTACCAGGCAAAGAACTCGGGAAGGGACAAAGTTGTCAGCGGACCTTTTATCATTCAAGATTAACGACGAGATTTCTTTCTTTGCTTTATTTTTTCAAACCCCGCCTCGACAACCGGTAGAATTTTATCCAGTTTTATCGGCTTGGTCAGGTAATTATCAAACCCCACCTGTTTTAGCTTCTCCAGATCGTAAAGATCCGCATACCCGGTTAATGCAATGATGACCGATTGTGAGTTTCTCTCTCTAATTCGATGGCAAAACTCAACGCCGTCCATATCGAGCATAATCAGATCGGTAATAATCACCGGAAAGTCCTCATTTTTCATAAGGGCAAGTGCCACTTCCGGGGATTCAGCCTCAGCCACTGTATATCCTACTTTCGCAAGAAGTTTTTTTAACAGGTCTCTCTGAAAATCCTCATCATCAACAACCAATATTTTCTTTTTCATTTGAACCGCTCATTTTAGGTTGAAATACCTTCAATATGGGTATGAAACTTAACGCCGAAACCGTCGGGGATCTTTCGGACAACTTCACCGCCCACTTTGACATAATCTCTGGATTTTGGCCGCATGAATGATAACGTGACCTGTTGGCCGACGGGAAGGGTTTCCCGGGTTTCAATCAGTAAACCGCCTGAACTGATATTTTGAATAAAACCGCTAAAGGCACGATCCGGAGTCGCAAAGTCTACCGGCATAAAATAGGGTTTCCGGGCGAATCTTCTTCTTCCCTGTGAATGCTTTGCTTCCATGTCTTTTAATAGGGTGCGGCGGTCTTTGAAGGGCATATCTAAAATGATCTCAAACAATCGAGCGGTTACAACGGAAATGTTCGGCTCGTTTGAATGGTTGTTGGAAGATTCCATTACCGAGGTCCTTTAGTCATTGTTTTAGACCGCCATTGGGAATGCCGCTCAGATGTGACAATCGTCTGTTTTACATAGTAATATCGATATTAAAGTAATTTTATAGCAATGTCAATTTAAGATAATGGAAAGGTTAATCGTTAAATTGTTGATTCGTTAATTACTCCGCCCTGAAAAATAGCATATTGAGGGTTGCAAATTGTTCTTTGA
>CBDUUO010000303.1:0-4579 GCA_965370395.1 uncultured bacterium | reverse complement strand
TGCCGGCTTTCAAATTTTCGATCGTCACCGGCGACTTGTACTTGATACGCGCATTATTTCTATTTTCCGGGTTTTCATCCATCTCTCATATACCGTGCGATATTAATACCCTAATTGATCGTAAACAAAATGAAAAACAGGGACAAATTTTTAAAATAGTCGTCATTTTGGTTATGTTTTGCAGAATTTAATATGTTTGGCTTCCCATGCGGAAAGACCGCCAGCCTGATATCTTATGGTAATCATTCCTTAATGATATCGGCATTTTTATAAGATACTTGATATAAACTGATACAAAATTTCAGTCATTTTATCGAATCCTTCATGACGGTGATATTCGCTTAAAATTATCCTGTCTTTAGATAAATGAGGGGTCGGGGTGTTTTTCCCGTCATGTCCGCGCATGCGGGCATCCAAGTGGCCGGCCTCAATTTTTCTGGATTCCTGCCTTCGCAGGAATGACGGATCTTAGCGCAGAAAATGCCCCGCCCCCCGAGATAAATATGCTTATTTTTGATTTTTCGGCAAGGAAAATAAAGGCGGAACAGAAATTTAATCCTATAGCTGAGCTGTCCCAATCTTAAGGTGAATTCTTTAAATCGGCCTTTTTAAGGCGTTTATTCAATGCCTGGCGCGATATTCCCAGACTCAGCGCCGCAATAGACTGATTGCCGTTGGATCTTTTGAGAGCCTCATCAATTAACAATTGTTCGATTTGTTTGAGAGTGGGTAATTGATGCGAGAACCCGATCAGGGTTCCCTTTTCGGGGGGTGAATCTGCCGGATCAGCCGGGGAGGTCGGGTGTTTTTTAGAGATGTGGGTTTTGAACGCGTCCATGGACAGCTTGCCGGATGTATGGCTGCTGACCGCATCAAAGATCATGGATTCAAGTTCTCTGATATTTCCGGGGAAATGATAGGTTGATAGCAGTGTGATCAGCTCCACCGGCGGGGTCGGTTTCTTTTTATCTAAAGTTTTAGACGCCTTTTGCAAAAAATGCTCGACCAGAACCGGCAAATCCTCCCGTCGCCTCCGCAGGCGCGGTATGTGGATGTTATGATCACATAGCCGGTAATAAAGATCTTTGCGAAACTTTCCGGTTGACTGCAATGCATCCAGATCCTGATTTGTCGCCACTAAAATTCTAGCATCGGAACGTTTGGCCACGTCAGATCCTAAAGGAAAAAATTCCCCCTCCTGTAAAAGACGCAAAAGCTTTACCTGGGAAGTCGTGCTCAGATCTCCGATTTCATCTAAGAAAAGGGTCCCCCCCGCTGCCCGCTCAATCAGGCCGCTGCGCGCCTCCCGGGCGTCCGTAAAAGCGCCTTTTTTGTGACCAAAGAGTGTATCCGCAAAAACGTGATCGTCCAGGCCGGCCACGTTCACCGGCACGAAATCGCCCTCACGATTGCTTAACGTATGGACGGCTTTAGCGACCAATTCTTTGCCGACACCGGTTTCTCCCGTTATCAACACCGGCCGCGGGCTGTTGGCGATGGCCTCGATATATTGAAAAATGGACCGCATGCCGGTGCTGACCGTAATAATTTCCGAGAAGGCCTCAGGCTTTTCCAGTTTGTCGGACAATACATGGGCTTTGAGCAATTGATTTTCGCGCTGTAATTCTCGCAGTTCAACCGCCCGCTTTACCCCGCCGATCAGACGGCTTTTCTCTACCGGCTTGAGTATGTAGTCAAAGGCACCGTGTTGCATGCACTTTACAGCAGTATCCACATCGTTTGAGCCGGTTACCACGACAACGGGAATTTCCGGATAGTCAGCGGTTATCATCGGAAGCAGTTCTTCACCCGATATATGCGGCATTCTCAAGTCCAGCAGCATAACTTCAATCTCCTGGCCGGAAAGCAGCGGCATGACATCACGGCTGTCATGACAGCGAATGAAGTTATTCATATTTGCCGAGCGCAGCGTCATTTCAAAGCTGGTTATCGCCTGGGCTTCATCATCGACCATCATGACGGGGAAATGCGGATAGGTTGATTCAGTCATTCTGGTTTCCCTTTCACGGTTTGTTTTTGTGGTTCAACAGGCAGGGTGATCTCTACAGTTGTGCCGGCACCGATTTCTGATTTGAAGTTCAGGGTACCGCCATGCTCTTCAACGATCTTTGAAGAAATAGACAGGCCCAGTCCGACACCACCGGAATCGTGTTTGGTCGTAAAAAACGGATCGGTAATATGATTCAGTGTCTCGGGAGGAATACCCGTGCCTTCATCGCCAACATTAATCTCAATATGCGATTTATGTTTGTCAAATGTTATAGAAATGAAAATGCCTTTTTGGGAATTCGCCAGGGCCTGGCAGGCATTTTGAACTAAGTTTATCATGACTTGTTCGAGCCGCTGGAAATTTCCTTTTAACAGCGGCAAATTCTTGCCATACTCGATTGAAAAATGACTGGTGGACTTTTTGATCATATTGGAAAGCAGTGAAACGGTCGACTTTAATACTTCATTGATATCTACCGATTGGGTTAGATCGGCGGTGTCGTCTCTGACATAATTTTTCAGGTCATTGACGATTTGTTTAATCCGTTTGGCACCGTCGGATATACCGGAAAACAGGGTGGGAATATTTTCGCGCATCTCGGTGTATTTCATGCCGCCCAGAATAAAATCACCATTTTTTTCATAATATTTTTCCAGGATCGGTATGGCATTGTCCCAGGCTTCTTTTAAAATGGGGGAATTTAGCATGATAAAATTGTTGGGATTATTAACCTCGTGGGCAACACCGGAAACCAGGGTACCCAATGCCACCATCTTGCTGGCGTGCATGAGCTGCTGTTGATGGAGTTTGGCCTGTTCCTCTGCTTTTTTGCGTTCGGAAATGTCGCGTACAACCCCCCGGAACCCCACCGGCCGGCCTTCTGAATCCCGCATTAAGGATACAGATAGCTCCACAAATTCTTTGGTCCCGTCTTTTGCGATCATCTCCCAGTCAAATGCCGTTGCGGCCTTTCCGGTTTTGAAGACCGAGTTAAATGTTTTATATACCCGCTTGAGAGTTTCTTTGCTTGCAAACTGCTGGTTGTTCATTCCCATCAACTCATCCCTTGAATACCCCAGATGCCTGCACAACGAATCATTGAAGAATGTCAGATTGCCGGCCAGATCGACCTCGTAATACCCTTCCTCGATGCTGTGGAGGATGGTTCTGTATTTTTCTTCACTTTCGCTCAAAGCTTCTTCGGCCTGCACCCGATCAATGATTTCTGTTTTATAGGATTCAAGGGTGTCTCTTAATTCCTTGCGTTGGGTTTCAACTGTAGTCAGGGCTGTTGAGAAGCGGTAGGAGAGAATAAACGACTGGGACAGAATAAAGAAAAAGAACCCAAACTGGGCAAAAAAGCCGGTCTGTATGATACCTTCTACGTGCAGCATGTCATTTATGATTGTTAGGCATTGTATGACAAACCCGAGTAGAAAAACGAAGGCCTCGATTCGCTTTTGGGCCAGAGAGGCAAAGATTACGTATAATCCGTATAGAACGGTAACAAGGGTGACAATTTCGTATGTGTTGAGGGTGTGTGAGAAGAATCTTGCCGGGGTAAAGATTACGGCACCTGAAAAAATAACTGCAAGTGTTGCTATTAGGTGAAGAAATCGTTTGGAAAATTTCTGGAAAATCGATTGCATAAAAAGAACAAAAGCCGGGACGGCCAGATAAAAAGAAAGATATTCAAGCTTGAGCATAAGCTCCCAGCTTACATCTGGAAAAAGGAGAATTAGATATCTCCCACCGGTGGTAAGCAGTCTCAGAGCAATCAGAAAACAGAAGATACTGAAGTAAAGTGGCGAACGGTCCTTTTTTCTGACAACAAAAAGTCCCAGATGGTACAGGGCCATTATGAAAATGCTGCCGAACAGAAATAGATCAAAACTAAGCCTTCTCTCCTGGGCCTTGCGTATATCTTTTTCTCTTCCCAGTTGAATAACTTCCCAGGCTCCGCCGCGTCTGTGGTGGAAGTTGGAAACTTGAAAAATGAGCTCCATTTGATCTGTTTTGATCTCAAAGTCAGCGATCTGAGGGAATTGCAGCGGAACTGTTGTTTCGCGATTTTTTCCGGCTTGTCCCAAAGAAGCGACCTTTTGTCCATTTACATAGATGTTGTATGCATTAGAAATTTCCATGAGTCTTAAAGCAAGGGCTTCCTTCTGTTTATTTAGAGCAATGTTTAAACGGTAAGTGACGTATCCATGCCTGGGAAGTTCTTTTCCTTCTAATTTATAACCGATCCAATACGAGGGCACTCTGATGAATCCTGTTTTCTGGGGGGGGATTGCTTTTGCAAAATCCGAAGGTAACAGATGCCGGCTCCAGTAGAATTCATATTCACCGCTGAGATCAACCGGACCGTCTTTTTTAAAATCCCAGTCGCTGAGATCGAGTACGCCCTTGACCGCTTTGGGCGAAATTCGTCGGGGGGTATCATTCAGACAGGCGCTGAAAAATATCAAATAAGTAATTATCAGAGAAAAAGCGATGATGCGGGGATTATATCTTATTTTAAATTGCGGCATTGAAATAGCGAATCCTCATAAAAAACAATATTAT
>CBDUUO010000302.1:0-4581 GCA_965370395.1 uncultured bacterium | reverse complement strand
CAGAAGACACAACAAACTACCGCTATCGGAACGTTATTTTGACAAACGCTCTAATGGTCAATGATCATCATGCGGCCTTTTCCTTCTGCCGCCACGGATCCATCCTCCATTTTGGCGCACAGCTTGATATCCAGAAGCCCTTTGATCTGTCTTTCTAAAACGCCGCTAAATATCAGCCGGCTGCCCAGCGGCACCGGTTTGCGGTAACGAACCTCCAGCCTGGCAGTCATGGCATCATGCCCCATATAGCGTGACAGCCATCCCAGCATTTCATCAAAGATGAGTGTTAAAACGCCGCCATGAAGATAGTCGGACCAGCCCCGATAGCGATCTTCCGCCATAAATTCCGCTTTGACCTGATCGACACCATCATACCCTACCTTTACTTTGAGTCCGTGAGGGTTTTCCACGCCACACACAAAGCAGCGCTTGTCTTTTACCAGCTGTAACGCCAAGAGATGACCTCCTTTAAATCAAATAGATGGATAACGCCTGGAAAATATAGCAGATGCGTCCAAGCGCGTCAAAGGTGAAAAAAGCCTAAACAATTCCGGTTATTGAGCCGAAAATAGATTTGGGACCGCAAAGTTGATGAACTCGTAAAAAATCGAATTCATCAAGTGTTTGGTGTTTCGTGTTTGGTATGAAATATATGATGCTATATCGGCATGTTAGAATACTATACACTAAACACCAAATACAAAACACACTCGTAAAACGGTTGGCAAGACCTGTCCACCGCACAAGACAATGGCAGGCGGGGCTGATCAAAGCAATCTCTTGTTATAAGGTACCGATATGTCTCAAAAACTATACAATCTCGAATTTTCAGGACAGGTTGTCCCGGGGTGGGATATCGATGAGGTCAAAGCCAACCTGGCCAAACTGCTGAAAGCGAATGAAGAAAAAATATACAAACTTTTTTCAGGCGGCCGCTTTTTTATTAAAAAGAATGTCGATCACAAGACCGCCATTAAAATCAATACTGCCTTAAAAGATGCGGGTGCGGATTGCATCATTGCCCCGGCACAGGATGCCGGTGCTACCGCACCGCCGCGGCTGCCTCCTCAATCAGGACCGGGCCAAACGGTTCAGAGGCCGGCGGCGGCGGCTAAACCCGCGCTTGCCCCGCCGGATATTCGTCCCAAAAGGTTCTGGTATATCGTTGCCATTTTGCTTTTTTTAGTCCCGATGATTGCTGGTGGAATCACCATCTTCAACACCATCACGTCATACTTTTCCGGAGGAACCCAATTGATGGTTCCGGGTGAAACAGACATTCAGGTTAATAAACCCGGCACCTATTTAATTTTTTATGAAACTTCCGCCTTTACCGAATTTAATATTGCCAATAATCAATTGGGCCGAAATTTTGGCATCGCCATTATGGATCTGGCCACCGGAGAAGAATTGAACCTGAGGCCGCCCGAATTTGGCGGAACCGAAACCTATGGCGCAATTGTCCGGAAGGCCATCGCCGAAGTCAAATTCGATACAGTCGGCTACTATAACGCCGAGGTTGCCGGCGAAATTCCGGGCGGCGATGGTCTGTTGATTCGACGGTTTGACTTTGCCGGAATTATAAAGGGGGTTGTCTGGACATTCGGGCTGTTTTTTTTGGGTTTTATCGCCGGCCCGGTGATGGCCCTGGTGGTGTTCGTCAAGCGTCAAAAAGATAAAAGAAAACAAACGAATGAACCCATCAGCGAAGAGGAAGAACACAAATGGGCCATGTTTGCCCACATCGGTACGTTTTCGTCTATGTTTGTCCCCCTGGGCAATATTATTGCCCCCATTGTCATCTGGCAAATAAAGAAAAATGAATCCGACTTTATTGTCGATCAGGCCAAAGAATCCCTCAACTTTCAAATCACTTTGATGATCTACGCTCTGATTTCGTTCCTTTTGGTTTTCATTATCATCGGGTTTTTCATGATTTTTGCGCTGATCCTATTCAGCTTGATTATGGTCATTGTCGCCGGTGTCAAGGCCAATGAAGGTGAGCACTATCGTTACCCGATGACCATTCGACTGGTAAAATAGTCAAATAGTAAAAATAGTTGATTGGTTAAATGGTTGAATAGTCAAGTAGTTTAAAATGGCTTGCATTTTTCGATTATCCAAAAGAGCATGCATCTAATCTCCAGAATCCCAAAGATTATAAGATGCGTTTTTTTGAGAAAATCGTTAAGAAACGGTAACACATTTTGAAAACCGAACCTGTCAGTTCACCAGACCGGTGTTACGCTGCGCTTCACACCGGCAGGTGACTTCTGCGTTCGGCCATAAAAAATTGATTGACATAATCCATTTGGAGTAGTATGTTGGTAGTATGAAAGCCAAGACATCCATCACACTATCTGTCGAGTTACTAAAGGCTATTGATCTGTACATCGGGGAGTACAAAAGCCGATCTGCGTTCTTAGAAACCGCGGCACGCAAATTCATTGTCCAATTGGAACGAAAAGAAACTGAACAGCGTGATTTGGAGATCATTAATCGCCATGCGGATTCGCTCAACGCTGAGGCAGAGGATGTACTCACTTATCAGGTCCCGCTATGAGACGCGGCGAGTTTTACAGGGTCAGCCAACCTTCATCGCTTGATCCCAAAAAGTTTCGTGTGTTTGTCATCGTCAGCCGCCAGATCCTGATCGATTCCCGATATTCGACGGTTATTTGTGCCCCCGTTTACACGACCTGCCAGGGCCTCTCAACCCAGGTTGCTGTTGGAATCGACGAAGGTCTGAAGCATGACAGCGGTATTCACTGTGACGAGCTCATCAGTCTCCCGAAGGCAATGCTGACAAATTACGTCGGTAAGCTCTCCTCCAAGAAGATAGACCTTCTTGAGAGGGCTCTTAAAATTGCCTTGCAACTGCATGATGAATAAGACCGTTCAACAAGGCGCTCAACCTGACCTGGGTTCCGCTGGCGCTCCACCCAGGCAGGTTAGCTTAATCGTTAGAAGTATGAAATCAAAATGACACCCTGTATCAATATTGCCAAGCAAGCCAAGGTTTCTTACAAGGTGCATGAATACCCCCATGACCCATCGATTGAATCATATGG
Organism: uncultured bacterium; assembly: GCA_965370395.1. Classification (GTDB taxonomy): domain Bacteria; phylum Desulfobacterota; class Desulfobacteria; order Desulfobacterales; family JAHEIW01; genus JAHEIW01. The sequence continues at coordinate 1,510 of CBDUUO010000302.1, read as the reverse complement.
TTCTGAAGCAGCAAAAAAATTGGGTGTACCCAAAGAAAGGGTTTTCAAAACGCTAGTCGTTAAACTTGGAACCAAAGATCTAGCCGTTGGTGTGGTTCCTGTTCCATCTATGCTGAATATGAAGCTTATTGCAAAAGCTATTGGAGCGAAAAAAGCAAGCATGGCAGAATCATCAGATGTGGAGCGATCAACTGGTTACCTTTTAGGAGGTGTAAGCCCTCTTGGTCAAAAAAAGAGACTTAAAACCATAATCGATTCTTCCGCAAAAAAATATCCAACAATTTTTGTCAGTGCAGGTCGTAGAGGACTGGAAATAGAATTGAAACCAATAGATTTAGAGAAATTGACTAACGGAATGTTTGCAGAAAGATGTCAGTAGAAAAACTTCTAACAAGGCAAATGCACTCGGACGGCAAAAAGCGCCGCTCGTTCCTCGCTCTGCATTTTGCCGCTGGTGATTTGCGACGTTATGCCCCTTGAGTGAATTATAGCGATGAATCACAAACAACTTCAATCAAAGCTGAGTACAGTCACATCTGAACTTCTAAAGGAAAAAGGTTACATCAGTTTCATTGACGTGTTCATGAAGCTTGATTATCTCGATCCCAAGGACTATGAAAATTGGAGGATGAAGCGGGTTCCATATCTGGAGCGAGTAATCAAGATCAATCTCGGCAAGATAAACTTTATTATGAAAACGGTTCGCCGTAATTGCCTCAATGGTAACCTTAATCCAAGCTGGACCGGTTACAAATCATGGGGAAAAGGAAGGAAGATCGATTTAAGATTTTCCAAAACCGGTGAGCCAAACATTGAAAAAACATACGCCACACATTTTGTCAAAAAGAGCAGCGTGGCATATGGCATAACCAGTCGCTGAACCTGACCGGAAAAATTATGCGGTTTTACGTAAAGGCCAGTGCAGGCTCGAAAGTTCTGTGGCCGGCAGGTTAGCTCAAACGTTAGATATCTGAGATTCATTTACGAAAAAAGGTTCTTTAAGTTTATGGTGCAGGATAAGTCACTCTACTGGGCATATTTAAAAATTTGGATTTATGGAATAATTATTTCCTTCCCACTATGTGGATTGTTTAGCTATTTCTTCAGAAATAGTGACCCAAATTGGGTTTTACCCATAGCATTATCATTATTATTTTCTCCTTTGGTTCTATGCGGAATTTATGGAATTAAGAGGGGCTATTGTATGAGTTACAAATATGCTCATATCTATCGTGGAAACCATGCAATTTTCTGGAATCTTTTTTTCTTAGTTCTTTATATTTTAGCCTTAATATTTTTCATATCAATTGGCGGTGAAAACTTAATTTAAGGCATTAATATCTCAACAAATCAGTGGAGCTGACGGCGTGTAGATCGCGCTTTAGCGTCAAGTCCGTGCAGGTTTGTTACTCATTTGGGCCGCAGCTCACTTTCACGTTCGGCGCTAAACAAACAAATTAATGGAAAAATCAGAATCAATGCTCGGTTTCAAGTTAATGAGTCTCGTCTT
>CBDUUO010000301.1:0-4588 GCA_965370395.1 uncultured bacterium | reverse complement strand
TTCCATTGGTTGGATTAGTTCAATTGGTTCAATTGGTTCGCTTTAACAAATACAATTAATTAAACCAATCAAACTAATAAAACTGTTTCACCATTCAAACCAATTAAACAAAAAAATGCTGAAGAACAAATATATAAAGCTGGTGGTTGTCGCCGGGAGCATTATTTTGCTGGATCAGTTCACCAAAGGGCTCATCCTGCGTTACCTGCCATTTAATAATACCATACCGGTTATAAAAGGCTTCTTTAACATCACCCATATCCGCAATCCGGGCGGAGCCTTTGGACTTATGGCGAATCTGAGTCCGACCTTGCGGAGCATTATTTTTCTTTTTGTATCTTCGCTGGCAGCCGGTTTAATTTTTTATTTTTATAAAAAAACGCCGGCGAAATATTCCTGGTTGGCTGCGGCATTTGCACTGATTTTTGGAGGTGCCATCGGTAACCTGATCGACCGGATTCGTTTTGGAATGGTGATCGATTTTCTTGATTTTTATGTTGGCAACCTGCATTGGCCGGCATTCAATATCGCCGACAGTGCGATCTCCATTGGAATTGGTATATTCTTATACCATCTGATGCTCAAAAAGATGCCGGAATAAATTTGGATCACTGGTCTCTGGCCGCTGGTTACTGGTTTCCGGTACACGGAGTTGGATCCTGAATTTTGTCATCAGTCTATTTATGCACTTGTGTATCTCAAATTTTCCTCTTTTTTCCGCAACGGACAACGAACAATAAACAACAGACAACATTCAAATAATGCCCGAAATCAAATATAAATTGCTCAGGAAGTATTTAAAAGATTTAAAAAGCGATCCCACCGAAGAATTCGCTCCGGTGTATCTTCTTTTTGGCGAGGAGTTGCTGGTAAAAAGTGCCTATGACGAACTTCTGGATACATTGCTTCCGGCAGGGAACCGAAGCGCAAATTATGATCCTGTGGAAGGAACCGCTGAAAACATCTATGATGTGATCGAAAGCATCAACACGTATTCGCTTTTGCCCGGTACCAAGGTAGTTGCAATGCGGGAATCAAGGATATTTTATACCAGAGATGATAAAAACCGCCTGCTGGAAAATACAAAGAAAGCTTACGATGACGATGACATAAAGAAAGCCGCAAAATACTTCTTAAGTCTAATGAGTAATCTAAATCTGTCATTTGAAGATGTTGAGCGTTCGAACAGATCAAAAACCTTCAAGTCAGCGTCCGACTTGATACAGGTGGATGATTGGCTGGACGACGTGATCGGATACTGTCAGGAAAATGAGCTGGGCATACCTGAACCTTCGGATCAGGCGGGTGCACTTCAAAAAGCGATAGAAAAAGGTTTCCCCGAAAATAATCATTTAGTTATCACCACCGATGTCGTTGATAAACGGCGAGGCCTGTATAAAGCAATATCAAACCAAGGTGTGGTAATTGATTGCGCGGTTCCCAGGGGCGATCGCCGGGCGGATAAGATGGCGCAGGAAGATGTCCTGCTTCAAAAAATGACCGAAATCCTCAAGCCGAGCAACAAAGAAATGGACAAAAGCGCTTACCTGGCACTGGTGGATATGACCGGCTTTGATCTGCGCACATTTTGCGGCAGTCTTGAAAAGTTAATAGACTATGTCGGCAAAAGAAATACAATAACGGTGGAAGATGTAGAATCGGTTTTGAAACGCACCAAGAAAGATCCGATATATGATTTTACGAACGCCGTTGCGGACCGCCAGATTGAAAAGGCGCTCTTTTTTTTAAACTCTCTGCTTACGGCCGATTTTCACCCGCTGCAGATTTTGGCCGCCGTTGCCAACCAGGTCAGGCGATTGATTCTGGCCAAGGATTTTGCAAAAAGCAAGCAGGCAATTGGCTGGCATGCCGGCCTTTCCTTTAATGTCTTTCAGCAAAGTGTCATGCCTGACATCGTAGCCTATGATCATGCATTACTGAAAATATTGGAAGACTGGGAAAATCCGGTGCCCCCTTCCAACGATATCGATAAAACGCCTGCCCGGGGAAAAGGAAAGAAAAAAAAGAAAATTCAAACTGATTTATTGCTTGCCAGAAACCCTAAAAATGCCTATCCGGTTTACCAGCTTTTAAAAAAATCAGAGCATTACTCGAAAACCGAACTTTTGGCGGCGGTCGGTTTGTTAAACGAAACCGATACTCAGCTCAAAATAAGCAGTCAGGATCCGAAGCTTATTCTGGAAAGATTACTCTTCAAGATATGCCATCGTCAGATGGGGTCAACGCAAAGCTAATTCGGAGCAGGAGAAATGAGTTTCTTCAGACAACAAGAAGAACGGCTGGCCATGCGATTTTTAACCTGGCGGCATCAAAAATTGAATATACCGGCTCCTGATGATGCCGAGCTCAAACTGCAGGCAGCCAAAATTGTGGCGGAAGCCCACCGGATTGGCCGCGAGCGCGGACGAAACATCATTGCCATTATCAAAGATCTGGTCGAAGACGTAAAGAAATAACGAGGTTGATTTTTTTCAAAATTTTATCTAATTTCTATGCACAATCAACAATAGGAGGAAACCCCAAATGGCAGATGAATGGGCGGAACAGTTAACCTGCGCAACCCAGTGCACCCGGTGTGATAAAAAAATGGGGGCGGAGGATCAAAGAATTTTATCGGTTTATGATCATCAGGCCATCTGTATGGATTGTAAAAGCCAGGAGGAGCAACGGCCGGATTACGAAGACATCTCCAAGCAGATGATCGGGCAGTGTTTGATTGATACCGAGATGAAATGGGGCGACCCGCAGGGGTATTGTTATCATCATTTTTACCCCTTTAAATGTTAAAAATTCCACATTACCGGATCTTCATCCAGGTAATCGGTAACCCCCCGTTCGATCTCATCTATTTCCGACAGCTCATCATCTGATAAAGATATTGCACCTGCCCCGGCGTTTTCACCAGCCTGATCGGCATTGCGGGCGCCCGCAATCGCACAGGTTCCCGTATCGGTTTGCAGATAAAGTTTTGTTTGTGAGAACAGTTGCTCACTGTCTTCCAGATACTTATGATAGGAGAGCCGTTCTAATTGGTTTCCATCCGATGTATTTTTTATTTTCGGATGGGCACGAATTAGGTATTTTATCACCGCGATCAGTTTATTCGCCTTCGCCTCTGAGTACCCTGTCCGCCTCAGGCGGACTGCAGGGAGCTTCATCAGAGAGAGTGAGCGAGTTGCTTAACAAAAACCGGGAGAAATGTCATGGCGGCGGACGAAGTTGTTGATTTCTACCAGATTGATGCACTGCTCAATGCTGAAGAAAAAAAGGTCAGGGACACGGTACGGGCATTTGTAGATAAAGAATGTATGCCTGTCATCGCCGAGCATTTTGACAAGGGTACTTTTCCCGTGAAGCTCATTCCTGAGCTTGCCGGGTTAGGCCTGTTTGGGGTTCATGTGGATGGCTATGGCTGCAGCGAAAGCAACCATACGACCTACGGTCTCATCTGTCAGGAGTTAGGCCGCTGTGACAGCGGCTTAAGGGCGATGTTTTCGGTTCAGAATTCATTGGTGATGTTTCCCATTTACAAATTTGGATCTGAGCAACAGCGCGAAAAATGGCTTCCTGAACTGGCCACCGGAAACAGTATTGGGTGTTTTGGCCTGTCCGAGCCGGGTTTCGGCTCAAACCCCGCTGGCATGGTAACCCGGGCCCAAAAGAAAAAGGGGCGTTTTATTCTGAACGGCAAAAAAATGTGGATTACCAACGGCACGATTGCGAAGGTGGCGATTATCTGGGCAAAATGGGATGAAGAGATCCGGGGTTTTCTGGTGGAAACCGATACACCGGGATTCCGCGCCACCGCGATCCAGCGCAAATTTTCCTATCGAACATCGCCCACCGCACTTATCGATCTGAAGGACTGCGCGATTGAGGAAAATAATATTTTGCCGAATGCCAAAGGGCTCAAATCCATCTTTGAATGTCTCAATTTTGCCAGATATGGGGTCGCCTGTGGCGCGGTCGGTTCTGCTATTTCGTGCTATCAGACTGCCAGAGCGTTTGCCCTCGAGCGCGAAGTATTCGATCGACCGATTGCCGGCTATCAGCTCGTTCAGGATCGGCTGGTCCGCATAATGGTTGAAATCACCAAAGCACAGTTAATCAATTATCATCTCGGACGGCTGCTGGATGAACACAAGGCCCAGCCGGCTCAAATATCACTGGCCAAAATGAATAATGTGCATGAAGCAATGAAAATTGCCCGCATTGCCCGTGATATTCTCGGGGCCCGCGGTATCCTGGCTGACCATCATGTTATCCGTCATCTCTGCGACCTGGAAGCCATCAGCGCTCTGGAAGGAACCGCCGGGATGCACACACTGCTGATGGGGCAGGAGATCACGGGTATCTCGGCGTTCACTTAAACAACGGTTCAAGGTTCACGGTTCAAAGGTTCAAGGTTAAAGGTAAAGAGACAAGTAATGAGTGCTGAGAACTGAGGATTAAGCAAAAAGCAGCGCTTCGCTGGAACACATATAGCGGTTGTCAAAAATTTGTTCCGATAATCTGTCATTGCGAGGAGCTTAGCGACGAAGCAATCCGATGCAAAGCATCGTCCCGA
>CBDUUO010000300.1:0-4605 GCA_965370395.1 uncultured bacterium | reverse complement strand
TTTTAAGCCGCCAGTGGCGGACCACCAACGCGCAATTGTCATTATTCATTAGTTAATTTAATGGCTTTCATCCTTAAATAGTCAATAGTCAATAGTCATTCATCAATTCCAACGATATTCAATAGTCAATTCCCCGATAAACCGGGATTGCCGCGGGTGCCACGAGCTATTCCCGGAGATCGGTCACAGTATCCCCGCCGAAGCCCCTGCTTTGTTCCAACAGGTGGTATTCGATTTCCTGAACCAGAGGCAGCCTTCCGCATCAGCCGTATAGAAAAGACATCCAGCCGGTCAGCAATTCTCGGTGAAATTAAGCAAAAGATTGCTTCGTCGCTCACGCTCCTCGCAATGACAGTACGAAACATTCGCGGGTCATTGCGACCTGCCCGCCATCGCGAGCCGCCACGACCGCCATCGGCTGCGCCTCAGGCAATGCCGGGCGGGCTCAGGCGAGGCGGTCGGGGCGAAGCGAAGCAATCTCAACGCTTGGGTATCTCACTGAGAAATACCGGCGATCCATTGCTTAATGACGCAACGAGAGTCTCTGAGCAAACGAAACCCCAAAAGAAATAATCCACAGATTACACGAATTACACGGATTTTTTATAATCTGCGCAAATCTGCGAAATCTGCGGATAAATAATCTGAGCGAAGCAATCTCAACGCTCTGGTGTCTCACCGAAAATTTCTGCCAGCGGGTCATTCAGGTTGCAACATTGAATCAGTTGTGTCTATATTACGCTTTTCCTTTTGTAAGGCTATAATATCGCTACCCATCCCAAGGTAAGCATAATGAGAGAAATCATACTTATCAATGTTACCGGTAAAGACAAACCCGGGCTGACAGCCAGTTTGACCGGTATTCTCGCCAGATACAAAGTGGCCATTCTGGATATCGGCCAGGCGGTTATCCACGATTATTTATCCCTGGGAATTTTGGTTGAAATCCCGACCGAGTTTAAATCTTCATCCATACTGAAAGATCTTTTGTTTGAAGCGCATAACTTGGGTATTCAAATTCGGTTTTCTCCCATTGAGGAGCACCTTTATAAAAAGTGGGTCGCCCAGCAAGGCAAAGAGCGCCGAATTATCACCCTGCTGGGACGGCGGTTGACAGCCGAACAGTTTTCCAAAGTGGCGGCGGTGATTGCGAAAAACAACTTGAATATTGATGTCATTAACCGGCTCTCAGGGCGTGTGCCGGTAAACAACACCGATACCAATCAAACAGCCTGTGTGCAGATTACGGTTTCCGGAAAAATTGATAACCCCAGCGTGTTAAGGAGGGAGCTTCTTAAAATCCACGCCGAAACGGGCATCGATATTTCATTTTATGTCGATGATATTTACCGCCATGCCCGTCGGCTGGTCGTATTCGATATGGATTCGACGCTGATTCAAGGTGAAGCAATTGATGAACTTGCCGATGTGACCGGCATCGGCGACCAGGTGGCGCAAATTACCAAAGCCGGCATGCAGGGCAAAATGGATTTTAAAGAAAGCCTGACACAACGGGTGGCCCTTCTAAAAGGCGTAGAAGAAAATGTGCTTTCCTTTGTCGCTCAAAACCTTGTGCTGACTGAAGGTGCCGAACGTGTCGTTCGCAAACTTAAACAACTGGGCTATAAAATCGGTATCATCTCCGGCGGCTTCGAATATTTTGGTAAGTACTTACAAAAGAAACTGGGGCTGGATTATGTTTTCACCAATCGTCTTGAAATAGCGAATGGAAAACTCACAGGAAAGATTGAAGGGGATATTATCGATGGCCAGAAAAAAGCTGAGATTTTGCGAACAATTGCCCAGGTCGAGAACATCAGCCTCAAACAGACCATCGCGGTCGGCGATGGCGCCAATGATTTACCGATGATCAGTATCGCGGGCCTGGGCGTGGCATTTAACGCCCAATCCATTGTAAAGGAAAACACACAGCGCAGTATTTCCAGTGTCGGGTTGGACGGTTTGCTGTATTTGATGGGACTTAGCGAAAGAGAGATTCGGCAGCAATAAACCGGGTGATCGACCTTTACCGGGCTAGCCGGCTTTTCTTTTCATGCCTTCAGCCTCGGTAGAAAAATTAGAAGCCATTTCCTTTCGGTTGCAAAAACGTTATCAGGCTGTCGTTAAAAAATTGAGTCTGCTCAATATTGGAAAGATGGGCCGCATCAGGAATCACCACCAGCCTCGAGTCTTTAATTTGCGCATGCATGGCTTCAGATGCCGCCACCGGTGTGCCGGGATCATCGGCACCGACCATAATCAGGGTGGATGTCTGAATTGCCGAAAGCCGGTTCAAATAATTAAGGCGGCGTATGGCTTCGCTGCAGCCGATATAGCCGACTACCGGAGTGGCTAAGATCTGTTGACGGATTTGTTCGATCTCAGGAGGGTTCTGTTTAAGATAATTGGGCGTAAACCAGCGCTCTAAGGTATCTTCGACGACAGCCGGCATGCCCCTGTTATGAACCGCATCGATGCGCTCCTGCCATACGGGTTGGGCCTCATCGGGAATTATAGCAGCCGTGTCAGCTAACACCAGGCGGTCAATGCGGCCGGGGTAACTTAAGGTCAGGCCCTGCCCGATCATACCGCCCATAGATAGCCCGACCCAATAGACCCTGTCGAAATCCAGTTGATCCAGAATGCCGATGGCATCATCAATTAGCTGTTCCAGGGTATAAGGTCCCGGCGGCGCATCACTGCCTCCGTGACCGCGTGTGTCATAGCGCAGAACCTGGAAATGGGGCTCCAGCAAATCAAGCTGCGGACGCCACATCACCATGCTGCAGGCCAGGGAGTGGCTCAACACCACCACCGGTGCTTGCTTTTTCCCCGACAATTCACAATTGACCTGGATACCGTTGGCTTCGATTATCATAACAACCTCTCGGAATTTCTATAATATATTGAAAACATGTAGTTTTTAACGGCGTTGGTTTTATACCGCCTATATGGAATAATGGAATAGTGGAATACTGGAATACTGGGTTAGAAAATTAGATTACATTTCCACTGTTTGTTTTTTTGCTGTTTTTGAAGAGATCCAATCAGCTTAAGCAACTCATTTTCAACCTTGTCGTGAAGTTGATCTAATCGTTCGCAGTCTCCAGCTGCAATTTGATTCCGCCTCCGTGTGGACTTGCAGCTTACATAGCAAGAATGAAATTCGCCGCAGGAGCCAAGTGCAATATTGAATGTTTTATCTCATAAATCATGATATCTTTCAATTCGATGCAACACGGAGACCCAATATTCCAGTATTCCATCTTTCCATCATTCCAATTGGGAGCGAAGCGAATTAAGTTCAATCCTTTATTTATTGTCAATTATGGAACCCGCATCATTTTATAGGTGGTTTTTTTAAGTAAAATGACAGTACCATTCCGATCAGCGAGATAACGCCGGCTATCAGAAACGGCAGCGTAAATGAACCACTGACATCTGCCAGATATCCGCCGAGCGCCGGCCCCAAAGCCTGGCCGATGCCGAAAAACAGCGTTATAAAGCCCAGTCCTGCGGGCGCCAATCGCGGTCCCACAAAGTCACCGGCGGCTGCAGCCATAATCGTGGGGATGCTCCAGGCGGTCAACCCGAACAGAACCGCAGACAGATAAAAACCGAACTCAACCTTAATCAGCGCATATATGATGTAAGAAAGCGCCAGTACAAGATACGCCAGTGCGGCCCCCCGACTTCTTCCGACACGATCTGAAATCCCGCCCCAAATCATTCCGCAAAGAATACTGAGTCCGCCTACCAGGGCCCACAATTTGCCTGCAAAGCCCTGCGTCAATCCCATTTCGTTAACCAGATAGGCAGCAAAAAACGTCATATAGATAATATACGACAGGCCATAGAAAAAATAGACCCCGCCTAAATACCATACCCGTCTCATTTTTATGATAGTTGTCCATTGTAGGGACGACGCTTTTGCTTCGCCGGCAGAAGCCGGTGAAACGTTTTCTGCAGGTGCTGTCCCTACTAGTTGCAACCCTAATTCATCAGGGCGATTGCGCACATAGCGATAAACGATACCTGAAATTAAGAGCACTGCCCCCCCCAGTATATACCACGAAAATCTCCAGCCATTGGGACCAAAGGCAGCTAATATCCTGGGGACCCCTAAACTGGCGATCATTGTTCCGGCCCCGATCCCGGCAGAGACGATGCCGGTCGCAAAGCCTCTTTTTTTCATGGTAAACCAGGCCGAACCCAGAGCCATGGCCGGGACATAAGCCGCACCATTGCCCAGGCCGGTCAGCAGCCGCATCGCAAAGGCAAACCCAAATGATTGTGCCAGGCCGGTCAAAATCATCGTGATTCCCATCAGTACCAAAGCCGCCGTGATAACGATACGGGTTCCAAAATGGGCAGCCAAAAAACCGCCAATGATGGCCATGGTCAGATAGCCGATGAAATTACCGGTTCCCAGCAGCCCCAGCTGAGTGTAGTTAAATCCCAGTCCGTCTTTCATGGCCGGCAAAATAATGGTATAGGACATCCGGCCGAACCCGTGAGCGGCAATGGTGGTTAGCAGTCCCATAAAGATGACCACCCAACCGTAATGAAGTTTACTTGCCTTCATATCCTGCTCCTCTCCATATA